>CAZSIU010000001.1:0-64057 GCA_964607225.1 uncultured Methanosarcinales archaeon
CTGAATGCATATGATACATTATTGCATTTGGCACAAACAAAACTTTCATTCCAAGTAACCTTATTCTTAAACCTAAGTCAAAGTCTTCAGCATAAATGAAATAATCTGGGTCAAATAAATAGTCATATTGATCAACAACTTCTTTCTTGATTAAGCCAACTCCTAAGTATGGAATTTCTTTAACAGTTTTTTCATGATTTCCTTTTATATGCCCACAGTAAAAAGCCCTTGAAACCCAAGTGCCATTAGACTTTAAATTTTTATTATAATAATTGACTAACTTTGGCGCAGTCATTGCAGTATTTTTGTCTGACTTAATAACTTTAAGCATACTACTAATACAATTTTTATCTATTTCAATATCATTATTCAAAAATAATATGTAGTCTCCAGTACAATACCTTAATCCAGAATTGATTCCAGAATAGCCTAAATTTCTTTTATTCGCAATAAGTTTAACATTTTTATAATTTTTTTTAATAAAATCTTGACTATTGTCATTGGAGTTATTATCAACTACAATTATTTCATAATTTTTATAAGTTGATTCTGAAATCGATTTTAACAAGGTTTTCAATAAATCTTTTCCATTATAGTTAACAATAACAATTGAGATTTGCTTCATTTCGAATATTTAACAACTCTTAAAGTAAAGTCTATTTTTAGTATTATTTCTCCGAGCAGATAACTTACTAAATGTCTCAAATTTAAAACATTTGGAAATAAAAACTTAGGCAACGGTATAGGCGGAATTATCCATCCAATCTTTGATGGGATCAACCTAACTTTCTCAAGATTAAAGCCATAGAAAGAATCGTAAGCTCTGCTTTTTTCTGTAAAAAATTTCATGCTATCTATATTAAAAAAATAATTGTGATTTGGGTAGAAAGCTGCTGAAGAATGCCAGTATGGAACTATAAGTCTTACTTTTGCATTATGTTTTGATACTCTATGAATTTCTTTCATTGCTTTAAATAATTCCATTAAATGCTCTATTACATCTTGCCCGTAAATTTCATCAAAGTAATTATTTGGAAATGGCCATGGATACTTATCCAAATCATGAGCAACATCTACACCCTTAAGCTTTATCTTATCAAGATTAACATAGCCTTTTTTAGCATCTAATCCGCAACCAAGATTCAGTTTTCTTGGCTTATTTTTTTTGGTCATTTGATTTTATATTTCTTCCATCTTTTCGTTGAAAGGCTCATATCAACAGTAACTGGAGGACCGTCATACTCCTCTAGTGTCATTTTCCCTACCGCTTTCGAGCCTGCAAGCAAGGCCAATTCATACATGCTCATCCTCTTGTCACCAACAATGTGTAGTATCCCTGTCTCTTTTTTATCAAAAACATCTTTGATTCCCTCAGCCACGTTGTCTGTGAAAAGGTAGGTGCCAAACCTGTCCACAAATGCCTTTGGGTATTTCCACTGCTGTTTTGGAACAAAGTTTGTTCTTATTATGCATGTATTCTTGTATTGCCTTGCTACCAACTCTCCGCAAAGCTTTGTAAAGGAATAATAATTTTTAGGAGCGGGAATATCATCTTCCGTATAATATTTCTCATGCTCTCCTGCAAATACGCATGCAGTAGACATATAGACAAGGTAGCAATCGTTGCTCAATTTTTTTAAGGCATTTACAATATTTTGAGTTCCTTCAACATTAGTATTCCAAGCCCTTTCCCTGTCCTTCTCACAGCCCCTTATATCAACGAATGCCGCTGCATGAAGCAATGCACCCGGCTCATAGCTTAGAATAGCCTTATTGACAGCATCAGCATCTGCCACATCCATTTCTCCATGAGTAGGAAAATATGCATCAGGAAAAACCTTTTTTAAGGACCTTCCCAATGCTCCATTCCCTCCAGTAATAAGGATTTTCATGCTATTTAGGAACATTTATACCCTATTTAAAACTTATGAGAAAATTTATAAACCCAGCAAGAGTCTTTTGGCCTTGATGACGTCAATAACAATAGTCGGATTGGGCTATGTGGGCTTGCCATTGGCATGCCTGTGTGTGGAAAAAGGCCTTGATGTGTATGGGGTTGATATAGACAAAAACAAGCTTTCATTAATAGAAAAAGGGATAAGCCCTATAGACGACCCTAATCTAAAAGATAAGGTAAAAGGGATAAAAGGAAAGCTCAAAGTCGCGGATGACTTTGGCAAAGCAATAAAAAGCTCTTCAGTCGTGATTGTTTGCGTTCCAACGCCAGTTGATAACAACCATCTTCCTGACCTAAGTCCATTAAAAAATGCGTGTGAAAGCATCTCAAAGCATCTTCAAGAAGATACCCTGGTAATAATAGAATCTACAATCTTTCCCGGAACCACAGAAGATATCATTTTGCCAATATTAAAAAGCTCTGGCGTGAATTTTTACCTTGCTCACTGCCCCGAGAGGATAGACCCGGGAAATAAAAGATGGAATGTTCAGAATCTTCCGAGAGTTGTTGGCGGCATTACAAAAGAAGCGGCAAAAAAGGCAACTGAGTTCTACAAAAAAATCGTTGATGCCGAGATAACAGAACTGAGCAGCGTAAAAGCTGCAGAAGCCACGAAGATAATGGAAAACACTTTTAGGGACATAAACATTGCATTCGTGAATGAGATGGCCATGAGCTTTGACAAAGCCGGAATAGACATATTGGAAGTGCTTAAAGGCGCATCTACCAAGCCGTTTGCCTTCATGCCCCACTATCCTGGAGCCGGGGTTGGCGGTCATTGCATAGCAATTGATCCATATTATTTAATCGCCAAGGCAAAGCAGATTGGATTTGATCATAATTTCCTGATTCTTGCAAGAAAAATCAATGAAGGCATGCCTCGGTATGCAGTTGAATTATTGGAAAAAGAATTAAAAAAACTGAATAAGAAAATTGAAAATTCAAAAATTGGAATTTTAGGGCTTGCATACAAGGCGAATGTTGATGATATAAGGGAAAGCCCTGCATTGAAAATAATAGATATTCTTAAGGAGAAAGGCGCAGAGGTTTTTGTCTTTGACCCTCATGTGAGAAAAGGAAGTAATGTTAAGGATTTAGACGAGCTATTGCAGAAAAGCGATTATATAATCCTGGTTACAGATCATGATGAGTTTAGGAATATTGATGTGGAGAAATTGAAGAAAAATAACATCAAAGTTATTATTGACGGGAAGAATTGCCTAGATAAAGAGAAGATAAAAGAAATGGGAATATCGTACCACGGAATTGGGAGGTCTTAACTATTCTGGTTTCTGAACCCAAGAATCTTCCTTATTCCTTCCCTTATCATGGTTTTCGGCTCCCAACCAAGGGTTTTCATCTTTGAAATGTCTGGTATCCTATATTCAATTTCCCTTTCCTTCAGTCTCGTATCTTTTCCAAAACCTGCTTTCACTATCTCTGATTTGCTTCCAGTTGCTTCTTTTATTATGTTGGCTAGCTCTAGTATGGTGGTTGGATGGTTGTTTCCTATGTTATAAGCCTCCCCTGTTTTTCCTTTTTCAACAACCTTCATTACTGCCTCTATAATATCACCAACATAAGTAAAGCATCTGGTCTGGCTCCCATCCCCAAATATTTCTATTGGCTCATTTTTAAGAGCTTTATTTATGAAGATTGGAACAACAAATTTTGGCGATTGCCTATGCCCGTATACATTGAAAAACCTCACTATCTTTATATCGCTCCTG
Source organism: uncultured Methanosarcinales archaeon (assembly GCA_964607225.1). Taxonomy (GTDB): domain Archaea; phylum Nanobdellota; class Nanobdellia; order Woesearchaeales; family GW2011-AR4. The sequence goes on from CAZSIU010000001.1 coordinate 3,688, forward strand.
AACTCATGGTTGTAGGATTTTGCATATATTTCTGCTGCAAGTTTTGAGACACCATACACAGAAATAGGGCATTTTACGCTGCCCTCCCTTATGGGCAATTCGCTTGGGTTTCCATACACTTCTGAGGAAGACGCATAAATCATGTGTTTGACTCCTGCCTCTACCGATGATTTAAAGACATTCACAGAGCCCTCAAGATTGATCCTCATCGTCTCCAAAGGCTTGTTATCAGAATTCTCTACCCCAAGGATAGCTGCAAAATGAAATACTATGCCGGAGCCCTTAATGTCTTCTGCCAGCTCATCCATAACTGATTTATTAATCCATTTAAGGTTATCATGTTTAACATCTGGCTCTGCTAAATCAAGCACTTTTACCTTATATCCTTGCTTCAGAAGATGTTCAATTAGGGGTAATCCGATAAGGCCAGAGCCTCCTGTGACGAATGCTTTCATGGGAAGAAGTTTTATCTAGGTTGTTTATAAAATTAACTGTGGGCTTTAGTTCTTAAAATGGTCAACCAAAACTTTGACAATCCTTTGTGCGGCTTTGCCATCCCAAAGCTCTGGAATTTTATTTCTGAAATTTACCTTATTATCTATAACTTCGAATGCCTTTTTTATCACTCTTTCTTTAGTAGTGCTGACTAAGAGGTTTGTGCCCTGCTCAACAGTAACAGGCCTTTCCGTATTATTCCGCAGGGTAATGCAAGGAACGCCTAAAACAGTTGCCTCTTCCTGTATGCCTCCAGAATCAGTCAGAACAAGCTTGCTGTTATCCATCAGACATAGAAAGTCAAGATACCCCAATGGCTCTGTCAATGTTAAGTTTTCCATACCCTTTACTTTCTCCAATAACCTGTATTTTGTTATGCTTCCATTGCTTCTTGGGTGTGTGGGGTATATAACCTTAATATGTTTCTGGATTTCATAAATTATATCCAAAATCCTGTTAAACATCACCTCGTTATCCACATTGCTCGGCCTATGCAGTGTCAAGGCTGCATAATTTTTCTTGGTAATATTTAATTTTTTTAGTATATCCGAACTTTTAGCCTTTTCCCTGTGGCCCAATAAGGTGTCTATCATGACGTTCCCGACAAAAAATATCTTTCTTTTGTCTATGCCCTCATTGGCAAGGTTTCTATTTGCAGCTTCTTCTGTAGTGAATAAAAAATCAGCAATCCTGTCTGTCATGACCCTGTTAATTTCTTCTGGCATACCCATATCAAAGCTCCTTAAACCAGCTTCGACATGAGCGACTTTTATCCCTAATTTCTTTGCTGTTAACGTGCAAGCCAAAGTGGAATTGACATCTCCTACTACAACAACAAGATCAGGAATTATTTTGTGCAATATCTTCTCAAATCTTACCATTACCTCTCCTGTTTGCAGCGCATGGCTTCCAGAACCGACTTCAAGGTTTATATCGGGCTTGGGTATCTTTAAATCCCTAAAAAATAATTTTGAAAGCTGCTTGTCATAATGCTGTCCTGTATGTACAAAAATATGTTCAATCTCTTTGTATTTGCCCATCTCTTTTATTAATGGGGCTATCTTGACGAAATTTGGTCTTGTGCCTGCTACACTTACAACCTTAATTTTCATAGCTCCTCGGAAACAAAAGGTATATAAATAATTTCCTACTGCGAAAGATTATGAAAAAACTCAAGATAGCGGCTGTTATCCCACCTCACGTTGCAACGCAGTCTTTCATAAACTTGGCAAAGGTCTACTCGCATATTGTTAAAAAATACAACGCGAAGATAACTGTGTTTATAGATAAAAAATTGAATCTTAAATTCAAGAATCTGAAAACTAAAAAAGTTTTCGGGCTTGATAATCATTTTGGTTTGTACAAAATTTTATTTTTCCTGGGACTTCCAAGATTTTATTATCCAAAGCTTGTAAAAAAGCTTAAAGGCTTTGATGTTATCGAATCCAGTACTCCGGAATTTTACATTTACGCATTGCACTCATACCATGCCGCAAAAAAATACAATGCAAGACTGGTATTAAGAACCAGCCAGACAATATACGATTTTTACCTGTTTCCTTACACAAAATTCATAGCGTTGTTCTTTGCCAAAAAAGCATGCAAATTCGCCGCTAGCTTGTGCTTTACAAACCCTGAATCCATGAATGCTTACTTAAAAATCGGTTTATTGCCTGAAAGTATGAGAAATTCAAAAAAAATCAAGGTCATAGGGCATGCTGTTGATACAAAAATTTTCAGACCATTGAATTTAAAGAAAGATAAAAATAAAACAATTTTACTTTCAGTAGCTGCACTTTTAAAATTAAAAGGCCATCAGAACATTATTAAGGCAGTAAAGTTTCTTATTGATAAAAATTATGAAAATATTGAATTGTGGATTGTTGGGAAAGGGGATTATGAAAGTTTTTTAAAAAATCTTGCTAAAAATCTGGAAATTTCTGAATATGTCAAATTTCTTGGTTCGTTGTCTCATGAAGAGCTTGCGAGGGTTTATAATAAAGCCCACATATTTGTATCAGGGAATACCCATGATGTTACACCTGCTGTAAGCGAGGCAATGTTATGTAAATTGCCAGTTGTAGCGGGAAGATGCGGAGGAATAGACTTTGTAATCCCCTCAAAAAACTATGGGATAATAACAAGATACAATGACCCAGAAGACCTTGCAATAGGCATAGAAAAACTAATGCCAGATAAAAAGCTCCAGGATAAAATAATCAAGAACGCAAGAAAATACATTCTAGAAAATTTTTCCATAGAGAAAGTTGCAGAAAAGCTTTATGGCGCTTACACTAAAAATTAAACCAAATCCAGCATATTAAAATCCCTTGCCTTGTTTTTATTAAGGTGTACATTTACTGCCTGAAGAATAAACATTGTAACCCATGAATTTACATGTTTAGCATTATTATTCTCCGGGTAAAACCATGCCTTTCCTGAAATAAACCCGCCATAAGATTCCTTGCCGTTATCCACGCATTGAAAATCAAAAATTCTTTTTATTCCTAAATCAAGATTTATATTATTTATATTTTCCAAATCCTCCATTAATAAGCGCAATCTTATAACTTGAGAGGATATGTCAGGACTTTCGACATTAACAAACCTGCCATCAATGAAATATGCTGGAAATCCCCCATTTGGCATCTGATGTCTTATTACCCAGTTTAAGCCATTAGCTGCAGATTCGATATACTTCCTTTCATTTAAGATTATTCCAGCAGAAAGTAAGCCTTCCATAGTATAGCAATGGGCATGCACAAAAGTACTCTTATCCTTATCATCCGTAACAAATCTTCCGTCATTTTCCTGAAATTTAAGCGCAAAATCGCATATTTTTCTTGCTGCTTCCTTATACTTTTCATCTTTCAAAATATCATATAAATTTAACAAACCTATAGATACTTTTGCAAGGAAGCTTCCTGACTGCTTTGACCATTTGTTTCCATTTTCCTCGAACTCATTTCTTTCCCTAAAATGTCTTGTATAAAATGAGCCATCATCCTTCTGCATCTTATTTATCAGCCAATACGCCACTTTCTGGGAAATTTCGAGATATTTTTCGTCTTTTGTAGCCCTATAGAGATTTGCCAGTCCATTCAGGCACACCCCTGCATCGAAGGTGCAAAATCTGTCCATAAAATCATTATCATAACGGCAGAAAAAAGCCTCATTTTGAAAGTAAGCTCTGTTAAGAAGCCAGTCTCCTGCAATTCTTGCCCTATCAATAAATAAAACATCATTATTTAATTTATTTAGGTACAATAATGTAGAAATTCCATAACCGGTAATTTCGGAATATGCGAACGAAAATTTTTTTGCGTTTGCATCATACCATGCATTGAAACTTCCATATACCATTGTATCTTGATCAATGTTCTGTATGCCGGAATTCAAAAGCCAGTTTTCCGACAAAGAGATTTTATTTTTTATATTTTTAATATCAATCAAATTTCTCAGACTCCTTTAAGTTATATTTTTTTGCAAAATCATCACCTGACATCTCTATGCCATCCTCAAACTGTGCCTTCTTGATCAATAGGTTTCCCCTGCCTGTACCAACAACAATTCCTTTTCGATCCAATATTTTGGCTATAACGCCGGATTTTTCGCCGGAACCCGCGGCTATCTCAGACTCCCAGATAAATATCTTTTTATTGTTATAAAAGGTAAATGCTCCGGGATAAGGCTTTGTTATTGCCCTGATTAAATTATAAATCTCTGTATTTGATTTCTTCCAGTCAATTTTTCCATCCTCAGGCTTCCTTCTAGGAAGGTAAGTAGCTTCCTCCTTATTCTGTCTTTTTCTTGGCGCCTTGCTTTCTTTTATCAAAGGCAGATTCTTCCTTAACATCTCTACCGCCAGTGAATCGGCTTTGGCAAATAACGTCCTTATATTGTCTCTCTCATTGATGTCAAATTTGCGTTGGTCAATTATATCTCCTTTGTCAATTTTATCTTCCAGATAAAAAAGCGTAACTCCCCATTCTTTCTCTCCTTTTATTAAAGCCCAGTTTAAAGATGCTGCCCCTTGGTTCTGGGGCAAAAAAGAGTTATGTACCCCGATGCATCCTTTGTTGGGTATCTCAAGAATTTCTTTTGGTATTATCTGCGACCATCCTGACTCAAGTATGATATCCGGATTAAGGTTTTTAATCAATTTTATAATTTTAGAATCATTTATCTTATCTACCTTAAATAATTTAATGTTATTCTTTTGAGCTAAATCATCAAGACTCGCAAATCTAGCTTTTTTATTTGCATATTTATCCTCTAACGTGAAAATGCCAATTATCTCAAACTCATTGTTCTTTAAAATTTCATTCACAAATTTTTTTGTAGATTCAGTACATCCAATAACTGCTATTTTCATATGCATGCTAATAGGTCCTAAAAAATAAAATTTTTCGAGGATCCTGAAAATCTCCAATTTGCATGAGACCGGTGGCATGATTTCATAAGTATCACATTTAGTGGTTTTTGAGCACTACTCATTCCACCTATTAGAGATTGGTGGAATTCCGTTGTTTAAACGAGTCAGAGAACCCAACTATATTTAAATAGTTTCCTATAGCTATAAAGTGTGGGAAAACTTAAGATTGCATTAGTAATTCCAACGCATTACGACTTACATTCCTCATTAAACAACTTGCTCAAGGTGTATTGGTATCTGATAAAAAACAAGAATATAGAAGTCACAATATTCACAGATAAAAAAACAACATAAAATACCGGGATTTAAATATTGCTGTAAAAATGTCAAAAAATGGCAGGAAGCGTGTTTTGGATAATTTTTCAATAGAGAAAGCAGCGGCAAAAATTTATAAGACATTCATTAAAGAAAATTAAGATGACCTTTTAAGAAAAAGGTTTACATATTTGTTATTTTGACACATCTTTATAAGGGAGGAAGGATTAATAAGTTCTATGGTTTCTTTTTTTTCATTTATAAATTTAAGCTTAAAACCCTGCTGCTTTAAGAATTGTAAAAAATTTTTTGGAGAATATCCACCTTTTTTCAGATAGTTTGGACTGAATTCACATAATATTATAAGACCTTTATTTCTTTTTATTACGCCAATCATACCTTGCATTGCTAAAAATTCTGCTCCTTGAATGTCAATTTTTGCTATATTTGGATTAATTTTTCCTTTGGTGAATTTATCTATCGTTGTTGCTTCAACTTTTATTGCCTTTCTTCCGTCCCCAGTATCATATAAACGATGGTCTCCTCTATGCTCTTGGGAAAGGTAGAAGTCTAGTGTTTCAGATTCATTGGATATAGCTTTTTGAACTGCCACTACATTTTTATATCCATTAACTTTAATGTTTTTGACGAGAAGCCTATAATTTGACGGGTCTGGTTCAAAGGCGTATACTTTTCCATTTTTACCTACCAGATTAGCAAAAATCAATGTATGATAGCCTATATTGGCTCCTATATCAAAAACTATCATTCCCTTTTTGATTATTTTCTCCATTAATTTTATTTCAAAATTTTCTAATGCTGATAACTTCCAAAGATACAGGGCAAGTATCCTGTCTACTGTGTTTGCATACATCCTATGTTTTTTAACTTTTACCATGATATCCTCATCTGGGCTAAAATGAATATTGATGAATCTTGCACATTTTCTAAAAAAAGGTATTTCTGCCAAATAATTCACAAGTACACCAGAAAAAAAATTAATAATATGTTGTATTGCCATTGCAAACCACTGTTAATTATGAAATTATTTAAAAATTATCTTTTTTGATTAGACTAAAGTTAAATGCGCTAAGTATTTATATCTTCTTGAAAATGGTCTAAAATTAAATAAGAATATTTTAAATATAAGATGATATAGCTCAACTAAAATGCGTAAAAAGTTAATTAGAGGTAAATACAAAAACACTATTTTACTTGGGCTAATACTAATTTTTGCGCTTGTATTAAGATTGGTATTTTTTACCGGAGTAGACGAATCAGATTCTCTCAGTTATGTCGAATTTGCCAACATGCTTTCACAAGGTGAATCACTTAAAGATGTAAAGCCTCATGGCTTTAGACTTGGAATCATATTTCCTGTTGCAGTTTTATATTCAACCTTAGGGGTTAGCGGATTTACATCTAGCATATTGATATTGTTAATTTCGCTTGCTTCTATTGTTCTGATTTATAAGTTTGGCGTGATGTTGTTTAACCAGAAAGTAGGATTATTGAGCGCATTTTTATTAAGCTTCTTTCCTCTGGATGTTGTATATTCAACTAAATTTATGACAGACCTACCATCCGCATTTTTTGTGGCATTATCAGTATACTTTTTCTTAAAATCGGAAAAAGTAGATAAAAAGAAAAGTGCCAATTCATATTGTCTTTTTTCAGGTTTATCTTTAGGGATAGCATATTTAATGAAAGAACTATCTTTGATAATAGCTTTATTTTTTATAATTTATACATTTTACAACAAAAAAATAGAAAATAGATATTTTTTAATACCATTGGGATTTATTTTAATAATTAGTTTGGAATTTGTATTTTTCTTTAAACTCACTGGAAATCCTTTTTTTAGGTATTCCGCAATTAGTTCTGACTGGGCTAATGCCATTATAGAAACAAATATGTATGGAAGAGGAGATTTCCCTATAGGCTTATTCCATTATTTTTATTTCATATTTACTGATCACTTTTTGGTCCTGTTTTATTCATTCATCTTTGTATCTGTGTTTTATTGTATAGCAAATAGGAAAAAAGAAACATACCCTATGCTTTTTTGGTTTATCCCATTACTTCTTTACCTCAGTTTTGGCTCAGCCAACATTACTAAATATGTGCTCATACCTGCTGCTTCAAGATTTTTATTTATAATAAATGTCCCGGGGATATTGCTACTATCACATTTCCTGTCACAAAAAGAACCATCAATAAAAAAAATTTTAATGCCTAGTATATTGGCATTATTATTAGCAACATCAATTGGTTATATTTACCTTTCAGAGCATAGATTTGTATTAGATGACGAAAGAGATGCATATAAATACTTAAAAGCTTTGCCTGAAAAACAAGTTTATACTGACCATAGAACTATAAGGATATTTAATTACCTTTCAGGGTATAAGGACAGCGATAATATCAAAAGCTTTAATAATTACGAATTCTTAAATCCAAAAAATACTTATGCACTGAACCTAAGTAATGTAAAAGACTCCTATGTTGTCATAAACTGGAAATTGATAAACTATTTTGCTTCCAGCAAAAAAGGTATTGTATTTCCTAAAGAGATCTATTATACTCCACAAACTTGGATTTTAAAAAAAGAGATTGAAAAAAAGGGAAAAGATAAGATTATGATATATTATGCTCCTTAATTTTGTATTTTTGCTATAACAACCTGTATCAAACCAAATTTTTTGATGATGGGAATATTACCCAATACTTTATTTGCAATATGAGAAAGTATTGTAATATGTATTGGAAGCAACAAAACATTTTCAGATTTTAATATCTTTAGATTATTTGAAATGAGTGCATTTGTTACATCTTTTTTTGAAGCCCATTTGTGAGGACCTTCGGGCATTTTCAATTTTAATTTTTCGGCTAATTCTAAAATCCGGCCCCATAAAGGGTTAGAGGTTGTTATCAATAGATTTGAATTGCTATGCATGCATTCTCTAATGCTGTTTATTGCTTTATCAATATTTGATAGATGCTCAACAACATCTAACATAATGATAATATCAAATTTCTCTTTGAGGTCAAATTTTTCGATATTATGAACTTCAAATTTTATATTTTGATTAGCTTTGTATTTTTTTCTGGCTATTTTAATCATATTTTTGCTTATGTCAATACCTAAACCAAATTTTGGATTAAGACCAACCAGTATATCTCCTGTACCACAACCTATGTCCAAAACTTTTTTTTCAGAAAATGAAAAATATTTTAATGGTAATTTTTTTAAGTTTTCGTGGTAATACCAATTCTTCTTTTTACCGCAATCATATTTATTGGCAAGGAAATCAAAATGTTGCTCGGATGTACTGTTATCTTCCATTTTCTTGAAAAAGAATACAAAAATTTATAAAATATTCGGTTTTAAGGATTAGTTGAAGAAAGAAAAAAGAATTACACAAAAATAGGTTGGATAAAATACTTTTTTAATATAACTGATGAGGGATTAAAATAAACAACAAATATAGAAATACTATTAGCCTGAGTTTGATTCTAATATTTGCTCTAATATTGAGGTTAATCTTTTTTACAGGTATAGATATGTCAGATTCTGTGGGGTATGCAGGATATGCAAATATGCTTGCAAAAAATGAACCAATTGAAGAAACTCATTATAATGGTTTAAGACTCGGAATATTATTTCCTGTGTCTCTATTATATAATATTTTTGGAGTTAATGAGTTTTCATCTAATATATTGATATTGCTTATATCTTTAAGTTCTATTATCTTAATATATAAATTTGGCAAACTCCTATTTAATGATAAAGTTGGTCTATTAAGTGCATTTCTATTAAGTTTTTTTCCTTGGGATGTGGTATATGCAACCCAGCTTTTGACTGATTTGCCAGCTGCTTTTTTTGTCGCAGTATCCATATATTTCTTCTTAAAATCAGAAATGATTAGAGATAGTGCAAAATCAAATATTTACTGTCTTTTTTCTGGTTTGTGGTTAGGCATAGCTTTTTTGACTAAAGAATTATATTTAATCATAGGTTTGTTTTTTATATCTTATATTTTGTATAAGAAGAAAATAAAAATTAAGTATTTTTGGATAGCATTGGGATTTATTTTGATTTTCAGCTTTGAATTGATATTTTTCTTTAATACTACTGGAGACCCTTTTTATAAGTACTCTGCAATAAGCGCCTATTGGACACCAGTTCTTTCAGTGACAAATCATTATGTAAGAGAAGATTTTCCATCAGCTTTGTTTCATTATTTTTACCTCATATTCACTGATGATTTTTTAGTCATATTCTATTCTCTTATATTTATAGCTATAGTTTATTGTATAGTTAACAAAAAAAAAGAGACTTATACTTTATTATTTTGGTTTATACCAGTATTTTTTTACCTCAATTTTGGTTCAATTAGCATTGCTAAGTATATTCTGATACCGGCCAGCCCAAGGCATTTATTCATATTAAGCATCCCGGCAATATTGCTGCTATCATTTTTCTTATTGCAAAGAGATCAAATCATAAAGAGGATTTTAATGCCTTCTATGCTCATATTATTGTTAACTACTTCAGTTGGCAATGTCTATGTTTCGGAATTTAGATTTTCGGTCGACGATGAAAAAGAGGCCTACAACTATCTAAAGACTTTGCCAAACAAACAGATTTATACTGATTACAAGACCATAAGGATTTTTAATTATCTTTCTGGATTTAAAAGCAATAATACCAAAAGTTTTCACAATTACGAATTCTTAGATCCAGAAAATACTTATGCTTTGAATTTAAGTAAAGCAAAAGATTCGTATGTTGTTATAAACTGGAATTTGATAAATTTCTTCGTTTCTAGCAAAAAGGGTATTGAACTTCCTGATGAAATTTATAACATTCCAGAAAATTGGATATTAAAAAAGGAGATCGGGAAAGGTAAAGATAAGATTATGATATATTATGCATCTAATTAATATTTTCAAGCCAGAAATATGTAAAGTAAAGTTCTTAACGTACCTTTTTCCTATTTGTTTTCAAAGGAGTGTTGTGGAAAGAATATAAGAAATGTTATGTACCGCAGAGTTCAGAGAATCTGCTTATGAGTGATTTATAAGTAACTAATCTAAATCAACTACCAAGTACCTTGCTTTTGGATGAGTAGTAATACCTGTAGTCGTAATAAAATTTTTGAATAGAGAACCTTATTCTTACATAATCCAATTTCTTAGCGTAGTTTAGAAGATATTTTAACAGCCCCATCCTACCCCTTATTATTCTGTTAGCTCTTAAGAAAAACATAATAACAGGCTTGAACCTGGAATTTCTTACATTATCCTTCAATAAAAACAACTTCAGGCTCTTTGGGATCCATCTTATGTCACATATGTAGTACATTAAGTTCAAATAAGTATTCTTAATGCTATAGTAGTGTTTTCCTATAGTTTCGTCATTCTCTTTTACAATGCCATCTGCAATTGCTTTCAAATGAATGTCCGTATTTGGATAAAAAGTCAATGAAAAAAGGCTTATTTTAAATGGACGGGGTATTTCAAGTATGAAATTCAGGGTTTGTATTGTCTCTTCTTCAGTCTCCCAGGGATTGTCCAGAATTAAATCATATGTAGCCTTTAAATCTTTGAATTTGTTGATTATTTTGCAGGCTTCAAGTATTTTCTTATTAGGAACTCTTCTTTGATACATCTCTTGTATTCTTTCAACTCCAGATTCTATTCCCATTCTTATTTTTGTCATTCCAGCCTCTACCATTGGTCTTAGCAATTCCTCTTTTATTACCATTGGCTGGCCGCCTGTAACATATATGGGCATATTTACATATTTTTTGTATTCATCTCTGAAGTATTCCATCTCCTCCTTGCTGTAAAAGAAAAAAGTGTCGTCATCTATCCTAAGCTGGGTAAAAAAAGGAAACTTTTTTTTGATGTAACTTAATTCGTCAAGCACATTTTTTATATGCCTCTTTCTGAACCTGAACTTGAACCTTTTGTTGTAGATGTTATGTATGCAGAAGCTGCAAGTATAGGGGCAGCCGAAAGTAAATTGTGTAGAATATGTTTCCCCATAAAAACACCGGAATAAATCAACAGTCATTGGCTGAACTTTATTTTTAAAAAGGATATGGTGGTCTTCCAAATCATAATCTGGGGTAGGGATTTTATCTACCTTCTCAAAAAGGGCGCTCTCATTTTTTGTTATCTGCCCATTTTGCTTATACCAGATGTTTGGTATTCCGGAGTAATCAGCATTTCCTTCTTTCATTCTTTTTGCCAATTCCAGCAAAGTATCATCTCCCTCTCCAACACATATCATGTCGGTTTCTTCAAGGCATTGCTCTGGGTCAGTGCTTGGATGAGAGCCTCCGCCTATGATTGGAGTGTCGTGTTTGCTCCTGATGGCCTTTATCAACTGGACAGCATTATACCAGTAATTGCTCATCAGGGAAATTCCAATCAATCTTGCATCTTTGCAAAGTACAGTCACCTGCTCCAGCACCTCCTCAGAGTACCTCTTGGAAAACGGCTGCGGCAAAAAGATAATTTTTGTCTTAAATCCGGCTTTTTTTAGGTAAGCTGAAACCCTTCTTATATTATAGCATTGTATGTCAGAAGCTATGGAAATGAACACCAAATCCACTTGCTCTTTTTGTTCAAGATTTTCTTGCATATTTGCATATATGAATGCATTATATTTAAACTTTACTTTAATTTAAAGATAATATGAAATCTGCGGGACATTTATAAATCCCGCAGTTCAATCACCAATGGTGATGTCCCACGATATTATGCACAATAGGCCATGGGGGGAGTGATTTTGCAAAAAAAGCATAATAAACCTATAAGGTTTGGTTCAGATGGCTTAGAGCATTACATGAGGGGCTTTATGAATTTCTTTAGTAGGATTGCAGAGATGACGCATGGAGTACTTATAGCTTCTAAGAAGTACAAGCTTGAGCATAACAATAACAGAATAGAAAAATTTAAGAATAGTGTAAACTTTTAGATGATTGGTTATAATGAAAGTTGTATTCCTTAATGTAGAATCGAATAAAAAAGTCTATAGGGATTATAATGGAGGTTATGGTACAAGCTTTCATGCTGGGAAATCTTTCTTAGGAAGAGTTTTAACATATATGAGGACACATAAGGAAAACTTTCCTTATATGCCTTATGCATACGGTGCAACTATTTTACACCAGAGAGGACATGATGTTTCCATTGAAACTAACACTTTACCAGATGCAGATCTAGTTATTTTGCATGCTTCCATGCCGAATCATTCTCACGAAATAAAATATCTAAAGGAATTAAAAGAGAAAGGCACTAATATTGGAATCATAGGACCATTCGCTTCTATTAAACCAGAGTTATTTGAGGATGCTTCATTTATTGCCATGAGCGAACCTGAAAGTATCATTATGGATATAGCCAATAAAGGAACTATACCTAAAGGGCGCGTGTATTGTCCACCCATAGAAAATTTAGATGAGCTGCCTTATCCAGATTGGAGTTTATTCCCTCTTAACGAATATTCATATAGCCCTATTATTAATAAAAAACCATTCACTTTCGTTCTTGGTAGTAGAGGATGTAGTTATGGGTGCAATTATTGTCCCTACATATCAGAGTCCAATAATGGAAGAAGATTTCGTAAACGCTCTGTTAATAACATTGTTGGCGAACTAAAATATCTCAAAGAAAAATTTGGTGTAAAAGGCGTCCAATTTAGGGATCCTATTTTTACACTGGATATGAAGAGGATCGAGGAATTATGTAAGGCAATCATAAAAGAAGGTATTGATATGGAACTTGGATGTGAAACACGAGCTGATAGGTTGAATGAAGATTTACTTAATTTAATGTATAAAGCGGGTTTTAGGATAATTAAGCTTGGGATAGAATCCGCAAGCCCCGAAGTTTTAAGAAAGTCTAAAAGACTCCCTATAGAATTGGAACATCAAGAATATATAATAAAGCATTGCGATAAAATTGGTATGAAAGTTGTAGGTTTTTATATAATAGGATTAGAAAATGACACTCACGAATCTGTAAAATCCACTATTTCATATGCAAAATTGCTTAATACGGATTTTGCTAACTTCACAGTATGCACTCCAATTCCTGGAACAGAATTTTATGAAATTGTAAAGGATAAAATATTTACAGAGAATTATGATATGTTCGACAACTTTCACCCTACATTCCATCATAATAACTTGTCCACTAAAGACATAGTCAAATACCAAGAAAAAGCCTTTATTTCATACTACTTAAGACTAGGATATATTTATAAATATTTTAAGAATAAGTTAAGGCGCTAGCTAATTTAAAGGGAAAGGATTAATTTTCAGTTTCCATAATATAGAGGCAATGCAATATATACACAGATTTTTTCCTATGCATTTTTTAATAAGATGTCTACTCCTTCTTCTATACCACTAAGTCTTATATGAAATGTTTTTTCGATGTTTTTAACATTATAGACCATATCTATTTTGAGATTATCTAATTGTACAGTTGTTACCGGAGGATTTTTTAGTAATTTTTGGAGCAAATAAGAAAATGGCCTTATTACACATATAGGAATGTGTACTTTTATTCTTTTTAATTTTAATTTCTTAATAATTGAGTTTACAAGGTCATTGTAACTAACAATAGACTTACCAGCAACCAAGAAAGTGCCTTTGATATTTTTATTTATGCAGCATTCTATTATCTTTATTAGATCTCCTAAATATATAGGCTGTAATAAATTTTTGCCATTTCCTATTATTGGCACTACAGGATAAGTTTTTACAATCTTACTAAGTCTTCCAATATACTTATCACCAATTCCATACACTATAGTTGGTCTTAATATGACAAAATTTTTTAATACCCTTACTATTTTTTCTGCTTGCCTTTTTGTTTCAGAATAGTTATCTTTACCAAATAAAACATTATGGGTACTTAAAAAAATAAATCTCTTGTTATATTTTTTAGCTTCGTCAACTAATAGCTTAGTATAATCAACATTAATTTTCCATATTTTTTTATCAAATGGGTTAACACTAGCTGCTAAATGTATTATTACGTCTGAATTTCTTATGGCTTTTTTAATTTTGTCTTTGTTATTAAATGGAATAGTACTCTTATCTTCAATATTCCTACTTACACAAATTGTTTTATATTTCTTTTTATCTAAATATTTTATTAGCTCAGATCCTACAAAACCACTACATCCAGTTACCAAATTTTTTTGTGTCATTTTATCTGTTAAATTTGATAACGATTCAATATAAAATGACTTCTAAATGATTTTATCAATATACTATTCATAAATTATTTGGTTTGTAACAAGTCATTAATCAACAATATTATTATTTAATATCATGATCTTTCTTATACTTTAGTCGTATCTTTATCAAGTCAATAAACATTTTTATTGGATCAATTATAGGATTAATTTTGCTATCTAGAGAATTTTCCCAAATTACTGGAACTTCCTTAATCTTATAACCAGTATCTATAGCTAATTTTAATATTTCTACGTCAAAACAGAAGCCCTTTATCGTTTGCTTTTTGAATAAATCTTTAGCTACATCTCTTTTGAATAACTTAAACCCACACTGGGTGTCTCTTATGTCTTTTAGAACTATTAAGTTCACCATGATAGGAAAAATCCTTCCTGGTATTCTCCTATAAAATGGTTGTTTAATCGTAATCAAAGACCCATCCATTCTTCTAGAACCAATTACTATATCATAACTGTCTATATATTCCAGTAAATTGTTCAATCCTTCAATTGGTGTACTTAAATCAGCATCCGAAAAAAGTATTAGATTTTTTTTAGCACTTAAAACACCCTTTTTTATTGAGTATCCCTTTCCTAAATTTTTTTTATTTTTAATTAACACTACATTTTTTGAGTGAAAACTTTTTACAATATCTCCAGTCTTATCCTTAGAACAATCATCTACTACAATAATCTCATAATCAAATTTCTTATTTTCAAAGAAGCTAATTATCTTAGAAACACTGTTCCTTATTATTTTCTCTTCATTATAAGCAGGAATTATCACTGAAATATTCATAATACCTTCTGCAATTATTCAAATTTATAAATATTTTCCTTACGATAGGAATCAATCTCGTATAAAAAGGTCAATTAGTTTTTGAGGATTTTTTTCTAACAGAAGAATATATCTTTTTATTTAAATTTCAATCTTTTCATCCCTAATAAACACATCCTTATTAGAATCCACCCATGATAAAATCTTCTTATTTTTGTTGTGCCGTACTTTCTTTCCTTGTATCTTATAGGA
The DNA here is from genome assembly GCA_964607225.1 of uncultured Methanosarcinales archaeon. GTDB lineage: Archaea > Nanobdellota > Nanobdellia > Woesearchaeales > GW2011-AR4. The sequence goes on from CAZSIU010000001.1 coordinate 19,165, forward strand.
ATTTCCACTATATGCAAATTCATTTTCGAGGCTCCAAAAAGCAGATCAAAATCTCCAAATGGGTCCAGATTATCAAAATACTTTCTATATTCTTTTAGAACCATATAATCTTTCTTGTATAACGCTTTTGTTCCACATAATGTATCTCTTATTCTTTGTTCAAGAATCCATGTAAATATTCTACTGAACACCCAATTGCCAAAAAGGTTTATATATCTCATAGCTTCTTTTTCCATAGGATATACTAGTCTTGAGCCATTCACAAATTGCGCTTTTCCTTCTTTAATGGCAATATAAAACTTAGGTAGATCTTCTGGAGGGACTGTAAGGTCCGCATCCAAAATCATAAGTATGTCTCCAGATGCTTTTAGGAATCCTTTTCTGACAGCATCCCCTTTGCCTTTACCCACTCCCTGATGCATTAATTTTATATCTTTATTTCTGTATTTTTTCATTACCCTTTTTATTTCTTCTACAGTGCCGTCTGTTGAATTTCCATCAACAAATAAAATTTCCTGGTGTTTCCCAAATTTAGGAATTCTTTTAATTCCTTTCTCTATATTTCCTTTTTCATTCCTGCATGGTATAAGTATGGTGACACTATAATCCTTAGAAATTGATGGACTCTGCTCTTTTCTCGCAATTATGTATTGAATCATGCATAATCTTCTTATTAAAGGAAGCTTTGCAATGTACTTATTCAATATAGTTGAGATTATTGGTATGTATTTTGGTATAAGTAATCTGTAACCGGTCATTACAACTTTAAAATTATTAAGATAAAGTAAATTCTCTATATCCGGCAAAAAAAGCCAGTTTTGCTCCTTTGTTGGCGTTTTTAATTTTAATTTCTCTGCAAGCTTCAATATCGGTTGCCAGATATAATTATAATAAGTTATAATAACTTTTGTATTATTATCGCAGACTTTATGAAGTTCCCTGAAAGCCTGCCATACATCATCTAAATGGCCTATGAGATCAGACATTATGATATAATCAAATTTTTCATTAAGATTAAGATTTTCTGCATTCGACACATTAAAATTCAGATTTTTGTATTTTTTCTTGGCTATATCTACCATATTTGGACTGAAATCTATGCCCAAGCCTTTTGATGGTTGAAGCGCATTAAGAAGATTTCCTGTAGCGCTTCCTATTTCAAGAACTTTCTTATTTATAGGAATCAATGTTCTTAAGAAATTTTCAATATCCCTATTATAGTATTTATTTCTAGATTTAAATCTATCCCATTTATTTGCTAAAGAATCAAAGAATTTTATTTTATCTGACTTTGTCATTTGAGTTAAGAATTTTTCCTATGTTTTTCATACCACTTAATTGTTTTTTTCAAGCCATCCTCAAAATTTGTTTTAGCCTTAAATCCGAACTCCTTCTCAGCCTGTGATGTATCTAACATCCTTCGTGGTTGTCCATCTGGCTTTGTCGTGTCCCACTTTATCTCTCCTTTGAAATCCATAAGTCTAGAAATCAAGCTAACCAGTTCTTTAATAGATATTTCAAATCCTGCCCCTATGTTAATAGGATCTCCTTTATCATATTTTTCTGTTGCAGACACTATTCCCTCTGCAGCATCTTCCACGTAAATAAACTCGCGGGTAGGTTTTCCAGTTCCCCACATAGTTATACTATTCCTGTTTTCTTTCTTAGCATCATATATTTTTTTTATAATGGCAGGAATAACATGTGAAGATTCTGGATTAAAATTATCATGAGGGCCATATAGATTAACAGGCAATAAATAAATTCCATTGAAACCGTATTGTTGCCTATAAGCTTGTAACTGCACAAGCAAGGTTTTCTTTGCTATTCCGTATGGTGCGTTTGTCTCTTCTGGGTAGCCGTTCCACAGATCTTCTTCCTTAAAGGGAATTGGTGAAAATTTTGGATAAGCGCATATTGTACCCATGCAGACAAATTTCTCTACTTTCGCTATTCTCGCTTCTTCTATCAATTGAGCACCCATAATAAGATTATCATAGAATAAGGTTCCAGGTTTTTCCCTGTTAAGCCCTATTCCTCCAACATTACCAGCAAGATGTATGACTATATCCTTGTCTCTTACAGCTTTCTTGCATGACTCCTTTTCAATTAAGTTTAGTTCCTTGGATCTTGGGGCAAAAATTTTTTTGCATCCTTTTTTCTCAAGCTCTTCAACAACATATCTCCCGAGAAATCCCGCACCGCCTGTAACAAGGATTTTTTTGTTTCTTAAATCTATCATTTTCCATTGCCTGCTAGCAGTTTTTCCTTTTTTGCTATCTCCATATCAGCATCCACCATAATTTTTACCAAATCTTTGAATTTGACTTTTGGCTCCCATCCTATCTTTTCTTTTATTTTTGAAATATCTCCTCTTAGCTCATCAACTTCTGTTGGCCTAAAATATCTTTTGTCTATCTTTACATGGTCTTTCCAATTAAGCCCGAGATATCCAAACACTTCTTGGACAAATTCTTTAACAGAATGAGTTTCACCTGTAGCAACGACATAATCATCTGGTTTTTCCTGTTGCATAATCTGCCATATCGCCTCCACAAACTCAGGAGCATAGCCCCAATCCCTTTTGGCATTTAGGTTGCCAAGATATAATTTTTTTTGCAGCCCTAATTTTATCCTGGTTGCTGCTCTTGTGATTTTTCTCGTGACAAATGTCTCGCCTCGCCTGCTTGACTCGTGATTGAAAGTTATTCCATTGCATGCAAACATATCATATGCTTCCCTGTAATTTACTGTAACCCAGTAAGCAAATACCTTTGAGGCTGCATAGGGACTTCTTGGCTGAAATTGGGTTTTTTCGTTTTGTGGAGATTTTGAATTGCCAAACATTTCAGAAGAGGAGGCTTGAAAAAATTTGGTCTTTATACCACTTTCCCTTATGGCATCCAGTATCCTCAAAGTTCCCAAAGAATTAACATCAGTTGTATATTCCGGAATGTCAAAGCTAACTCTTACATGGCTTTGTGCCCCAAGGTTATATACCTCATCAGGCTTTATTATTTTCATAAGCTGGTTAAGGTTAGAGCCATCTGAAAGATCACCGTAATGCAAGAAAAGTTTTGCTTCTGGGTTGTGTGGATCTTTGTATATGTGTTCTAGCCTAGAAGTGTTGAAAGTGCTGCTTCTTCTAATTAGGCCATGAACCAAATAACCTTTTCTAAGTAAAAGTTCCGCTAGATAAGAGCCATCCTGGCCTGTAATGCCAGTTATTAAGGCTATTTTCATTTTAGTCTGAGAATGGGTTAAAAGTATAAAAAACTAACTGTTTAATTTACTTTAACCCAAAATTTTTAAAAAGCGGGAATTAGTCGCTTATAAAATGACAAACTATACAAAATATGCAGTCAGAGGTGTTGTAACAGTATTAATTTTGTCTCTCTTAGCAGCGTTTCTAGGTTATCTTGTAAGGCTTGTTTTAGCCAGAAGCCTTACTGTAGAAGAGTTTGGCCTCTTTAATTCAGTCTTTGCATTTTTAGGAATGTTGGGTATTTTTAAAAGTCTGGGTTTTGATAGGGCACTTATAAAATTTATTCCTGAATTTGAACATGAAAACAGAAGCGATTTAATTAAAAGCTCTTTAATTTATGTATCAATTATTCAACTTATAACAAATACCATAATTATTTTAGGGGTCTATTTATTTGCAAATTATCTAAGTTTAAATTTCTTTCACAGCCTTCAAACTCAGGTTATTCTTAAATTAATGGCGATAGCATTTTTTCTTGATAGTTTTGTTATGGTATTAAAATTTGCATTTCAGGGATTTAAAAAGATGGCTTATTATTCTGGAATAGACTTGATCAGAATGTTGCTTGTATTAATTATAATTTTAATTGGGTTCAAATTGAATTATGGATTATTAAGTCCAGTAGCTGCATACATCATTACTCCTTTAACCTTAATATTGATTTTTGGATGGATATTACTCAATAAGGTTTTTCCAGAATTCATTAAATTGAAATTTATTTTGGATAAAAATTTGCTGAAAAAAATATCAAAATATAGCATATTTATCGTAGAGACAGGTGTAGCTGGGATGATACTATATTATACGGACATACTAGCTTTGACTTATTTCTCTGGTTTGATAAATGTTGGTTTATATAGTGTAGCTCTTCCAACTGCGAAAGTACTAATGTATTTCCCTAGAGCAATTGGTGGTGTGCTATTACCATTGACATCTGAATTATGGGTTAAAGGTAAAGAAAAAATATTAAGGGCCGGTATAGAACTGCTCTACAAATATTCTTTGATAATTATAGTGCCTTTAGCTTTTATTATGTTTTCTTTTGCAGATTTACTTATAACTGTATTATATGGAGAGAAGTATATTTTAGCAGCTAACTCTATGAAGATTTTAAGCATAGGTATGATATTCGCAATTTTATATGGGATAAACATTAGTTTTTTTGCAGGCATAGGGAAACCACAAATTACTAGCAAGATAGTCTATACCGCTGCTATTTTTAACTTTGTAGCAAACATAACCTTAATCCCTTTTATAGGAATTATAGGTGCTGCCCTGGCAACAACTGGAAGTTATTTTATAATGATGGTGGTGGGTCTATGGTACATAAAAAAGTTTATTGAAATAAGTTTCCCTGTCAAAATTTGGATAAAAACTTTATTTATTGGATTAGTATTTATTTTTGCAATTTGGCTATTTAAAAAAATATTAGTACTTAATGTGTGGCTGGAAACTGCCGTTGTGATTGGAGCAGCTGGAATAATTTACATGGTATTGTTATTTTTGTTGAGAGTAATAGATATTAATGAGCTAAAAGAATTATATAAGAGAGTAATGATTTAATCATGCTTTATTCTTAAAGAATTTAGCTTTTACGCTTAGAATTATAGCTATGAAAAGGTTTATAAATATAATTATTTTAGCGTTAAAAAATGTGAGGGTAATGTGTATGGAAGAAAAAATTAGACATGTGATGGATGAGGAAATAACAAAGCTTTATGATTTTTCTAAATGGATGCCTGAAGGTAGAAAGAAGTCATTTGATATTATTAATCATGTTTTGAGGGTTTTAACACAGTCTGGTGATATAAATAAATTCAAGCCACAAATCTACAAATTGCTTGAGTACCAACATGAGGATGGCGGCTTTGGCGAATATGCCACAGATCAAAAATCAGAGATAAGAGAAACTGCTTTCATTCTAAGGAATTTGATTACAGCCAATAGAAAACTAAAAGACCAAAAAATAGATGCTGCTGTCAGGAAAATTGTAAGCTATCTTTTGGCAAGGCAAACTCCTAAAGGGACATGGATTGATACATTATGGGGGGAGTTTGATGCTACAAGCATATCCACAGGCGCTTTGATGTTTGCAGTTAAAGAAGACATAATGGTCGATAAAGCACAGCCTGCTGTTGATAAAGCTCTAACGCTTGTCAAAGAAATGAGAGACCCGGATGGCGGCTGGTATGATCCTTTGTTCAAGCAAGAAGTTAGAAGATCTCCTGTTGCCTGGACAGGACATTTGCTTCCTAAGTTCGTCATGTACTATGGCAATACCCCTGAATCAAGACAATCAATAAGACTATTAGCAGATGCGCAGGAAGAAAACGGAAGCTGGGACAATAACGATACAGATCACACATGCGACGCTGTAAGGGCAATTATGGTGTGCTGCGAGTTGACTGGCATTCATGATTATGATGACGGCATTGACAAAGCAATTCAATGGATTATTGACGCAAGAAATCCTGATGGTGGTTGGGGAACGGAGATTGGAGCGCCAAGCAATATTTTGATGACATGCGATGTCCTAGACAGCTTTGCCAAATACATATTTTATCTGAAGAAAAAGCCAATAACAAAAGAGCAGTTCTTAACTAAGTACGACGATTTTTAGACTTCAAAGCTAGTTGCAAATAATCGAGACTATTGTCGAACTTTGAGAAATTTCTTGTTATTAGTTGGAAAGCTACCTTTCTTATTCTGCTGATTAGACTTGCGTCACTTCTGTCTATATATGGTGCTGGACTAGAGCCAGCTATTCTGTAGATCATAGTCATTCCCGCATATTTTACTGCTCTTTTTTCATTATCATTGTCTTTTAAGGCAAGCATCTCTTCATCATAGCCTCTTGTAATTTGTCTTGCAGCATTTATCCCTTCTTGCAGCCTATCATTTCTAATTACAATCATCAAAAAGTAATGCCCCAACAAAAACCCTAGATCGAATGGTGGGTCCCCTATTCCAGTTGCCATTTCAAAATCCACTAACCCTATGCCATTTTTTCTCTCGAATGCATTTTTTGGGCAGCAGTCTGAGTTGGCAAGAACGTTGTATATATGGTGGTTTCTAACGTCTTCATAAAATCTTTTTACCTCTCTGTTTACCTCTAGTGGTAATTTGCCATTTTTTAATATTCCAATTGTTCTCATGCGAAGATATAGCTCCCATATATCTATGTCTTCTTTTTTAGAGCCTCTCACTACTCTTTTTTGCCCAAAAGTTGCTTTATGAGTTATCCCTAGAAATTTTCCAAGATAGTATGCTGTTCCCTCATTAAAGTTCCCATAAAGCAAAGAGTCTTCCAGCAAAATTCCATCCTTTTTAACATCTGATAGGACAAGTATATTGTTATGCGAATCGTATTCTAAAATCCTGGGAATTTCAATCTGAGGCGGTACAAGGGGGGCTACTATTTCTATAAATCTTCTTTCATATCTAATCCTTTCTTTAGGTATGCTTACGAAATCCTCTCCAATCTTGTTTTTGTGTTTAGCTTCATGCAAAGCTTGTTTGAAGTAAATTACACTGCCATTTGATTGTACCCTGTAGACATAATTAAGAGCCCCTACATCAATAAATTCTATATTAATTTTACCTGGTTTTTCTCCAAAAAGTTTTGACCACAGTTCTCTTATGTATTGCTCTCTTTGAGCCTTATCCCTTAATTCTATCATATACCGAAATAATAGTAATATATTTAAGTAATTTGCTATTAACGATAATTATGATTAAAGCTGTTATTTTTGATGCTGGCGATGTGGTTTACTACAGGGATGAAGTAACCTTAAAGCCTATGCTTGATTTTTTAAGGAAAAATGGCTTCAATATATCTGCAAAAGCATTCTTAAAAGCATATGACGCAAATTCACTGGCACTTTACAAAGGTAAAGTTTCAAAAGATGATAATCTAAAAAATGTATTAAAGTTTCTGAAAATAAGATTTAATGAGCAGTTTTTTGACAAATTTGCAAAAATTTTTAGAAAGAGTTTTTCTGATATTAAAATCAAAGAGAATGTCTATGAAATTTTTGAAAGAATTAAATCTAAGGGTATGAAAATAGCTGTTTTGACTGATACTTTTTCTTCAGAAGAAAAAAAATGGGAATGGTTTAAAAGCATCGATGTTGCGCAATTCATAGACATTATTGTATGTTCAAGTGTAACAGGATTTACAAAAGATAAAAAAGAAGCATATACAATAACGCTACAAAAATTAAATTTGAAGCCTAAAGAGGCTATTTTTGTTGGGCATAAAAAATATGAAATGACAGGCGCTAAGCTTGCTAACGTAAAATCTGTTTCATTGGAGAAAGACGCTGGCGCAGATTATTATGTCAGCTATATTTCTAATATTTTAAATTTGATTTATAAGCTTAATTAAATTTTTTCTTTGCATTTTCCAGATCTTCCATTGTATCAATTTCAGCATAGTTTTTGCTGCTTGTATAAATTGGATATATTTTAAATCCTTTTTTAATAAAATCCATCAATAAATACGAAGGAGAAGGGTATTTTTTGATCTCGCCACTTTTGATTAATTTAAAAATTCTGGCTTTGATTATTTGGATGCCTTTTCTGCTGAATCTTGCCACTCCTATGTATTTGCCGCTTGTTTCATCATGCGATAAGCTCTTTGATATTTTTTTAACGAACCCTTTTGATATGTAAACTTTTGTATAGCCTTTTATTATTTTCATCCCTTTGTATTTTTCTATCAACTGCGGGTTTTCATCAAAATACTTCCCTTTTTCAATAGCAAGGCAAAAATCTTTTTTGCATCTTAATAGGCTCTTAACTATATCCGGCTTGAAAATTATGTCGCCATAGACTAAAATTGTTTCATCATTCAATTCATTTTTAGCTTTAAAAAGGCTTTCTAGCAGTCCTGTTGTCTCGTAATCTTTGTTTAGATAAAACTTGACATTTTTATTTCGTAATTTTTTCTTTACCCTATCAGCCTGATACCCTACCACGACACTTATGTCATCAATTCTGTTCAACTTCAACGCATTGATTTGATGTTCTATTATGGGTTTGTTTTGAAGTTTTATCATGCATTTTGGCGTTCTCTGCCCTAGCCTTCCAAGCCTTTTCCCAGCTCCTGCTGCAAGTATTATTGCTTTCATTTTATTTTATTTAGTATATCTTTCAATGCTTCTTCTGTTAGTTTTCTCGGGTTATTTTTTACTCTGTCTGGGTTAAACCCGTTTTTTATGATTATATTTATATCATTATCTGTTTTTATCCCTAAATCACTTAATTTTGTACTTAATCCTATATTTTCATTAAGGCTGTAATTCTTTTACTTGCATCTTCAATATTTTTTGCGTCGATAAAGCTAACAATTTCGTTTATATTTTTTAACATAATCAACACCTCTTTTGTCTAATAAATCTTGTTTTGTAACTTGTGAATTGTAAACAATCATAGGAGCAATTGTCAATGCAACTGCATGGCCATGAGGAACATTGAAATAGGATGTTATTGGATAAGAAATTGCATGACAAGCAGTTGTTTTTGTAATATTAATTGCATTTCCCAGTCCTGCATTTTGCATATAAACTAATCCAATTTTTCCAGTAGCAAGAGCAATTGCATTGCCTTCATTTGCAGCAATAATATGTTTTCGTCTTTTTGCATTATCCATTATATATGCGTTAAAGTCTTTAAGCAAAGAGTCAGGGACGCCAGTAAAAAAATCAATGCCATTTTTTACCAGATAATCGTAGATAGAACGTTGGCTATAAAGTGGATGGTGATTTTATTCTCCGCCAGTAACATCAAGAATTGTGTTGGTAATAAACGTACTTCTTGGACCCGCAAGAAATAACACGGCATTTGATATTTCAAAAGGCTCGGCAAGTCTTTTTAACGGTATATAATTAATACGAGCTGAAAGATCATTTCTACCTATCTTCTTATGAAAGGGAGTTTTTGTAGCACCTGGCCTAACAGCATTAACTAATACATTAAATGGAGCTCCTATCTTAGCAAAAGCTTTTGTTAAAGCTTCAAGAGCTGCCTTTGATGCACTATAATGCATAGTAGCTTCACCACCTCCATGTTGCCAGCCGCCGCTACTAATGTTTATGATCCGTCCATTACGCTTCTTAGACATAATAGAAAAAGCAGCACGGCTTAATAAAAATGGAGCTTTAAGATTCACTTGAAAGGTTCTATACCATGCTTCTTCCGATAGGTTTTCAAAAGAAGTGGGCTTATAAACAAATCCGGCATTGTTGACTAATACATCGATACGCCCTTTACTCCACAATACAAATTTCTTCCACAGGGCATTAACTTCCTGAGAATTAACAAAATCTGACTTAAAAATTTTACATTGGTTATTCTTAGCGTATTTTAACAGCTTTCTTGCACCTTCCCTATTATCGCAATAATGAGCTCCTACAAAAGCTCCTTCTAAAAGAAAATCTTTGGCTATCTGAAATCCTATGCCACTACTTGAACCAGTAACAAGAATATATTTATTTTCGAATTGCTTCTTGTCTTTCATAATAATCTTCCCATTTGCCTACAAATTCCCCACCCATCAACATTCCATTTGCATCGCAACTATTGCATGGAATCTGATCTCGATCAGCCTTAGCTAATTTTACTCTAACCCGTTTCAATGTTTCACTATTCCAAATCTCTAAAATAGATTTTTCCTTAACATTGCCTAAAATCAATCTTTTATCCCAATCATGGGAGCATAGGACTACAGCACCGTCATAATCAATTAAAGTCTGATAAAATGGATAAAAACACTTCCTTTTAAGAGGGCTTTTTAGTTTTACTAAGCCAATATCTGGCATTATTTTTGCTCCTGCCCGATTAGAAAGTGTAATGCCAAAATGTTTCTCTGGTGTAAACCAACGTTGTCTTATACTGAACTGTTCATTACTTAAACCCGTTGCATCTCTCATCTCTTCAAAACGCTTTACTTTGTCTGGACCATCATAAACGCTAACGCCAATCTGAGTGAGACCCGCTGCAAAAAACTTATTAAGCTTCTCAACAGTTAGAAAATCACCATTAGTCACCATTTCAATCCGTACTTCTGGACAATATTGTTTGGATAATCTTATTACTTCTTCTAAATGCCTATAAAGCAAAGGTTCGGAAAATGCAGAATAGAGTATATTTCCCTTGAATCCTACTTTGCTGAGGTCGGACATAACCTTTTCATACACTTCAATCTGAAGATGTTTATTGGTATTAGGCCAATTCGGATTACTGCGTGGGCAGAAACTACAAGTTCTATTGCATAAATCGCTAAGGTTGAATTCAATCCAAGAAAAAAGAGGGGGGTCATTTTTATTTACACGCTCTGGATCTTGGCCCTCCATGAATTTACTTTTGCGTGTTATATTTGGATCAATAAAAATATATTTTCTTTCCATTTTCCTTTTTTACGAAATAGTACCATTACTATTTAATTCTTTCTATGATCAATTATTTCTCTGTTATCCTGAAACTGGTTCCAGTCACGAAACTATAGCAAATCACACTAATATTCGTATCTTTTCATTGTGATTTGCTTATTAGGAAATAATAAATGTATACGAAAATTAAAGTTATTTCCTATAATTCCGTTTTGTAAGCTCTTATTTCTTCAAACTTAAATCTTACATTTTTAGAGCAGTTCATAAAAGCTTCTTTATATTACAATAAAGTTATGGTTGTTCTATATAGAATAAACACTTTCATCTTATTTCATACAAAATCCCTCTCAAAGTTTCTTCCGTCAATTTTCTCGGATTATTGTTAACCCTATCTGGATTAAAACCATTCCTTATAATTATTTCTATATCTTCATCAGTTTCAATTCCCAATTCAGACAGCTTGGTACTTAAACCAATTTCTTTCATTAGGTTAGTTATTTTTTCTGATGCTTCTTCAGCATTACTTGCACCAATTAATTCGACAATTTCTTTAATTGTGTTTTTAACATAATCAACACCTCTTTTGTCTAATAAATCTTGTTTTGTAACTTGTGAATTGTAAACAATCATAGGAGCAATTGTCAATGCAACTGCATGGCCATGAGGAACATTGAAATAGGATGTTATTGGATAAGAAATTGCATGACAAGCAGTTGTTTTTGTAATATTAATTGCATTTCCAGCTAAATGAGCTGCTTTTGTCATTGTTCCTCTTGATATTTCTGAAGAATTATTCACTGCTAATGGAATATTTTTAATAATAAGTTTGATTGCCTCTCTTGAATATTTTTTTGATTCGTCAGTTGAATTGATAGACCAGTATGATTCTATAGCTTGTGATAAAGCATCCATGCCGGTAAAAGCTGTTATATGTGCTGGCAGATTCATCGTAAATTGCGGGTCAACAATCGCATATTCAGGAATAATAAAATTATGGGTTAAAGTATATTTTACTTTGTCTTTGTATAAAACTGCATATCTTGTTGCTTCGCTGCCTGAACCAGAAGTTGTAGGTATAGCAACTGTAACTTTTCCTTTATTTTTTATTTTTGTTGGGTTGTTAATATATTCTATGAAAGACTTTTCTTCATTGCTAGCGAATAAATTAACAGCTTTTGCAATATCTAATGTAGTTCCACCACCTACAGCTATAACAAAATCACAGTTATTCTTTTTAAATAATTCAAGCCCTTTCTTAATATCATCAAACTTTGGATTTACTTCAAATTCAGTAAAATCGACAACATTGTAATTTCTTAGAATTTTGTTGAGTATCTTCTTTGCCCCACATTTTTCATAAGAATTCTTTCCAGTAACCAAAAAAATATTTTTAGGTTTATGTTTTAGTAATATGTTCCTCAAATTGTTTATAGAATTAAAACCAAAATATTCTTGCTGTCTCATTTTTATCATTGAAGAAATTTCATAAAATCTTCCTTATTCTCTATCGGCGTCTTAGTAGGCCTCCCCAAGTTTTTCCTAGCACCTTTATTTATTATTACTTCTAATAAAATAGGTCCTTCCATTTTACTCATTTTTCCTACTTTATCAATTATTTCTTCTTTTGTCTCTGCTGAAAAAGCATCTTTATAGCCACAAGCTTTTGCAATCTTAGGAATATTAATATTAAATGCGGCAGTTGGCTGCCCCCCAACAGAATCGTGAGCATAATTATTAAATACAATATGTTTGAAATTTTTTGGTTTAAGTTGTCCAATTATTGCTAACGCCCCCATATGCATAATTAAGGCTCCATCTCCATCAAAACAATAAACGTCTCTATCAGATTTTTTAAGTGCGATTCCCAAGGCAATAGAGGAAGAATGTCCCATACTTCCCACTGTGAGAAAATCTTTTTCGTGCCCTTGCTTAGTTGCTTCTCTTAGCTCAAAAAGCTCTCTTGACGTTTTTCCTGTAGTTGAAACTACAATATCATCATCATGTAGCAGTGGGGCGATGATTTTTATAGCCTCTTCCCTGTTTAATTCATAATTTGTTTTTATTTTATTTTTTAGTTTATATTCCTGGAAAGTTCCTTTACTGACAACTATTGCATATGGTGATTTTTTATTTTTCATATAATTAATCGCTTCCTTTATTGTATCTTCATAACTATCTTCTAATATTTTATAAGGTATTTCCAATGTATCTAATAATTTTAGTGTAATCTTGCCCATCTTAACATGTTGAGGTTCATCTTTTTTTCCTGGCTCGCTTCTCCAACCTATAATAAGTAACATGGGTATTGAATAAACATCTGGATCAGCAAGCGACGTAAGAGGATTTACAGCATTTCCTTCTCCGGAATTCTGCATATAAACCAATCCAAACCTCCTAGTAGCTAGATGATATCCTGCTGCAAGTGCAACTGCATTACCTTCATTAGCTGCAATAATATTTCTTTCATCTGGTGTATTATCAGCAACATAAGCACAAAAATCTTTAAGTAGAGAATCTGGGACTCCAGTAAAAAAATCAATTTTATTTTCTATTAGTTTATCATAAAAATTTTTACAAGATATCATTTTAAGCTCAAAAATTTATTATAGCCTCATTTACTTCCTGGAATTAATGTGAGCACTTCATTTATTGGCAAGCAATATTTATCTGCTTCATGACATCTTCCGTGTTTCAATATAGTTTCTGCTGTTTTTATCATGGCAGGATATGCACTTCTCAGCAAATGATTTGCATAAATTACAATATTTACGCCAGCGTCAATTAATTCTTGCTCTGTAATAGTGTTATACGTTGTTGGTACTACAACCAAAGGAGCCTTATTCTTAATTTTCTTATATTCTTCACAAAAATCTAAAACTTCTTTTGTATCTTTTTCCTTGCTATGAATCATTATTCCATCCGCACCTGCATCAATGTAAGCTTTCGCTCTTTTTATTGCGTCATCTACCCCTTTTTTTAATATCAAGCTTTCTATCCTAGCTATAATCATAAAGTCTTCATTAACCTGAGCTTTTTTTCCTGCCGTTATTTTTCGACAAAAATTTTCTATTGAATCTTGTTGCTGCTCAACTTCTGTTCCATAAAGTGAATTTCTCTTTGGACCGATTTTATCTTCTATAATCACAGCAGATACTCCAATCCTCTCCAGAGTCTTGACTGTATATACAAAATGCTCAGCTAAACCACCTGTGTCTCCATCTACAATCATAGGTTTGGTAGTTACCTCAAAAATATTATCTATTGTTTGAAGTCTTGATGTTAAATCTACCAATTCAATATCTGGCTTACCTTTGGAAGTCGAATCTGTCAAGCTGCTTTGCCACATTCCGTCAAATTCCCTTACATTATCGTCTTCAACCAATTTGATTTTTTCCACTATTCTTCCGGTAAGTCCATTATGAACTTCCATAATCCTTACTAAGGGTTTAAGTTGAAGCAATTTTCTTAATCTCTTAAGTCTAACCTCTGGAGTAGTCCCTATGTCACTCATTTTATCAATCAATTCTGATGCGGAAACATCCCTTGTAGATTCAGGCTCTACTAGCTTACCGCCCCACTCTTTAAGATATTCTATTACTCTTGCTCTAACTCCTTTTTGAATACCTGTTCGCCAGTCTGTGCCGTGTATAACATAGTCTGGCTTAAGTTTTTTAAGGTTGGGGACATAGTCTAAGGTTTCCTGGGGTATAACTTCACTTACACCCTTAATGTTTTCTATTATTTTTTTCCTCTGTTCGTATGTCAGGAGTGGAAGCCTTTTATAAGTGGCAATAGCCTCATCTGTCAATAATCCTACAGTTACATTTCCCAATTTTCTTGCTACTTCTATAATATTTATATGTCCATGATGAATTATATCAGTGCTCATTCCTACATAAACTTTTTTCATTTTTTAATTCTCCTTTTTGTAAATCTTAATGATTTTATTGACGATGTTCTCAGTTGACAATTTTTCATAGAATGGTGGTTGTATAACTTCCCCGTTGATTTTTTTAATATATTTAGCCCCGGGGACTTTTTTCCAGTTTGAACCACAAACTAGAATTAATTTTGCATTTTGAAATTGCTCATGAATTTTTTTTAAATTTGCTGTAGGATCCAAAGAGTTCTGAACCATAACCATATCTATACATCTAAGAGATGAAACTATGGACTTTCTATCTTTTAAACTAGCAATTGGAGCTTCCCTATATGATTTAATTGCATCGTCAGTTAAAACACCACAAACATGAAAATCCCCAAGCTGATTTGCAATCAGCAACGATCTAAGTTGTCCGTAATGAAAAAGATCTCCTGTAGTAGAACTATAAACGACAGAGTTAATTTTATCTTTTTCAACAGCTACAATATCTCCTTCTTTAATTCCAGAGCCTTTAGGTATTGTAACACATAACTGACCATTAGATTTATTCGCCCACACTACTTTTTTCATTTTCTACTAGTGTTACTAGTGATTGTATTTAAATGTTTCGGTTTTTATCTGGATTGAAAAGACTCTTTTGATTTCAAATATTGATATATAATATTGATTAAATTGCTACCATATAGAATTATTTTTGTTTGTAATTTTTTTTATTTAATTGTGAATAAACTAAAATAATTTCTAGAATTTACACCCATCAAGATCTCTTTTGTCATTTTTACTCATTTTTCATTTCTTTGTTTTTCCCAGACCTTAACAAAAAAATTTCAACTTCTCAAATAATATCTGTTTTAATTTAACTAATTTGGTAGAAAATGAAAAAAGGCTTATAGAGGCTGGAGTTGCATGTCCAGTAAATGTTGTTAGGATAGTAGACAAAGAAAAAAATGAAGATATTGTAAGCGTAAAAGTTAGTTAGGATAAAGTCAAAGAAGTTATTGCTGAATATGATCATGAAAAGGAATTTGTTATTGATTCAGAAGGTTATTTTTGAATAAGGTTAGACAGAAAAAACAAAAATATAGAGGTTGGTTTCTGCAATGAAAAAAAATAAGGTTGTTTTAAAAGTTGTTGGCAAAAAGCCAATTGATATTTATCAAACTATATTAAACAAAGAAAAGTTGTCGATAAGGAAAGACCATGCAGCTTATCTTGGGGAGAATTGCAAAACGCTTATTTTGCTTTGGAATATAATTTAGAATATGTTCAAGATGATGGTGCGGATTTAAATAAGAAATTTAATGAAAAATTTTTTAAATTCGTTATTTATAGTTAATTGTGATGTATTAAGCTTGTTTTTAATTTATTCTTAAAGAATTTATGAAAATTATTTATGATGAATAATAAAAATTGTTATATTTAAAACCACCTTGTTGATTCTGTATGGACTCTTTCCAGGCCCTCCTGTCCTGAATACTTGTATATTAATGCAAGATCTTTTAATGGGTCTCCCTCTTCAGGTTTGATTTCCATTACGATTAATTTTCCTTCCTTATCACCAGTATTCCTAAATGAGTGAGGTACATTTGGTTGAATAAAAAAAGAAGTGCCTGGTTTCAATATTTGCTCATTACTTCTCCAGAGAAACATAACTGGAGTGTTTCCAACATTATAACCCCAACGGTCTGCATCCACGTTAATATCTAATGTTCTTTCTTCCTTCACTCTTTTAACAATATATTCAAATGCTTTCGTATGGGGTTGATTTGGGATTCCATTAATTAGTTCTCTCCACTTATAAGCATCATTCTCTTTTGAGGAGGCATCTTTATTTTTTCTCACTATTACACCCTCAAGTTCATCTGTAACTAGGTTTTCTTCAACTTTGGGTAATTTTTTCTTATAAGAGGATTGATAATCATCAAGATCCATAGATTTTATTTTTGTCTGAAATTCATCTGTCGCAACTGCTCCTCCATAAGTAACCGCAAGAATCAATCCCTTTCCCTCTTCACGTGTAGTAAAAGTATGAGGAACAAATGGCGTAATATAATTGATGTCTCCAGTATTCATTTTCCGCACGTGTTTATTGCCTTTTTTGTCAATCCAGTAAAAATTTACCGTCCCAATGAAATAAGTAATTTGATATTCAAAATGGCCTTTGTTAAATGCCCAATCAGGTACATTTGCGTCATTTCCATCATGGACGTAGCGCTCCACGATCCATTCGGGCCTGAAAGTAGATGTCTTTGACATTGCAGTGTCTCCATAATCATAATATGGAACTTTTTGGCCGTCACTCTGACCCCTCATAAATGTTCGTTGAGTTTCCTTCCTTTGTTCAGCAGTAAAAATAAGAACACCGTCATTTGTATCATCTTTAATTTTAAACTTATGCCTATGATTAGGATCAAATAATTTACGTACATCCAAAGGAGAATGATTATCTACTGCATTAACAATTTCTGATGTTAGGGGTTTTTTCCCGTTCATAACTGCTTCAAGGTAAACTGGGTCTAAATTGTGTATATCAGCAAAACTAATTGAAGTTTGTTTTACTCCATTTAAAAGGCCTCTGAGTATTGGTCCAGCATTTTTAGCATAAGGGACGTCAGAAAAATTTTTATTTTCTCTTACTTCCATTTTTTGTTCCATTTAAAATTACCTCCGAAAATTTAGATATTGCACATAAATCTTAATAAGAATGCCATATTATTTATAAATATTTCACCGAAAGGCTTAAATATAATAATTTGGGGTTAGAAGACGAAATTTAACTTATTTCTCCTCCAACTCTTAAGAAATCCTGCACAGTATCAAATTCTTTCCAATTTTTTTGTATTAAAACGCAATAAAGTTTTTCTCCTTTATCTATCATTTCTTGGAAAATATCAGTTATATAGGATTTTTGCCATTCTTTTGCATTTTGATACGGATCGGTCATTTTTAATGTTGAATTTAGTCTGTCAAAATATTTTAAGAAAATATTTATTCCTTTAGGGGTAAACTTCCATAAGCCGATAAATTCACCTTGTTTATTTTTTGGTACTTTATAAGTAAATATGTGCTTGCCAATCTTTAGCATTCTTTTTTTGTCATTCATTATTATATTTTCAGCTTCTGAAATTGGATGGTGAGTTCTGCCTTCATAATAATCTTGCCAATCTATATCAACAATAGCAGCTATATCATTTTTATCTTCTAATAATTTCTTTACCACAATATCATTGTACCATATATCTGAATAACTTATAACGACATCTTCTTTTGATTTTATGGCTTCTTCTAATTTAGCTCTGGCGCACATCAAAGAATGAAGAATGTTATTATTCCAGAAATCTGCATTTTCAAAATATGTAATGTTTGTAAAATTTATCTTTTCTTTTTTATAGCCTCTTACTATTGAAATATCTTCAATTTCATTTTTTCTAAAAAGATCTATAGTATTCTCTAGTATCGGCTTGCCCTCTATCTTCAGCATACATTTTGGCAAGTTATCCGTTATTGGCCTTAGACGTGAAGATGGTCCAGCAGCGATGATAATTCCTTTCATATGACTAACTTGTTTTATCCCAAGTTTACTTAATTTTATTTATAAATCTTTTACCGATAGGTTTAAATACTATAAATTCGAATTATTTAATAAAGTCTCTTTAGTTTTAGAAACTCATTTTTATTTCGTTTTTTCCTCTTAGAAGAAATTCTTTCAAAAAAGTTATTATCTCATCATCCAATCTTCTTAAGAATTCCGCTTCCCTATCCACTCTCATATATTTTTTTTCACCTAAATAAGTAAATAATTCCCTTATAGAAAAATCGACAGTCCCATAATTGATAAATGGTCTTCCCATTTCTCCAATCTTTATTACCATTGCTTTGATCATGGCCACTGGATTTAATTTTTTATCAAGCAATTTTTCTTTTAGCAGTCTTCTCTGTACAATCATTGGGAAGGTGTTTAAATCAAATTTTATATTCCATACTTTGCTTTTTAATATTTTTTCTCTAAAATTAAAATTGAATTCCTTGTTTTGTTGTCTTTCCTTGAAAGCAAAAAAATCTATATTATCCCAAAACTCCCAATTTCCTGAGCAAATTGATGAGTGAGGCAAAAAGAATTGTACTGGTCTTATAAATGTATCAAAATAAATATGGCTTATAAAACTTAAAGTTGCATGTACTTTATTTTGTTCTATCTTCTTTAGTCCTTCGTATTTAATCAATTCACAAGCATTATTAAAAAAGTTTATAAATTTTTCTTGATTTTTTTTGATATGCATGTAATAAGATGTATTTTTTGAAAATTTTAGTTTTTGGTTTGTGAAGACTGCCATTGCAGAGTCTAAAATTTTTGGAAGATTATGTAGATTATGTGTGTATATTTCGAGCTCTTTTCCCAGCAGCGGAATAAAAGAGTAAATAGCAGAATTTATATCGCAATCACATGCTTTAAGTAATTTTATACTTAATATTCCTCTTGTTAATTCATCCATTTTTAACCTTGTTTTTGCATTTCTTCCCATAAATATTTTTCTATTTTAGGTTCCTGTCCTATTAAATTATTTTTTTCTTCTTTGTCATCAATGAGATTATACAATTCTTTCTTTTTATTTGTCTCATTATATATTAATTTCCACTTGTTTGTTCTCACAGCTTTGATGTTATGTTTCTCTGGAGAAGGCGTTGGTCCATCTAAACCCCCTGTTTCAGAGTAAGCGACTCTATTTTCTATTATTCCCTTAATAAATGGTAAAAATGATTTTCCACCTATCTTTTTATAATTATCCTCTTCCTTTATTTTTAGTATGTCCAATAAAGTTGGTAAAATATCAATACTTCTAATTAAATTATTTATTTGCAGATTTTTAGGAAAGTCCTTTCCAATTAAATATAAAAAGCTTCTTATTGTGTACTCATAGAGATAAACACCATATGCCCTTTCTCCAACTTTGTCTCCAGTACTGGTCCCATGATCAGTACAAACAAATATAATAGAATCATCATGCAATCCTAATTGCTTTATTTTTTCCATAATATCTTTAAGATAATTTGCGCTTTCCCCAACCCATCCAAGGTAATTCTTGAAATTTTTATCTTTATTATTGAAATACTCCTCATCAAAATCAGAGTATTTTTTTACTACGGTGTTGATCAAATTAACATGTATACTTCCATATCGAAGAAAGAGGAAAAAAGGATTTTTATGTCTTATTTGGTGCAATATTTCAGTGTGCCTTTTTGAGAAGTTTATATCCTTAAACTCGTCATAAATTCTATATTTATCAAATCCTTGTTGAGGTATGACCCCTTCAAGATGTAAATCTGCTTCGGTGTAATAACCATTTTCTTTTACATATTGGGTTAATGTAAAACAATTTTTTTTATCAAAACTATGAATTCTGTAATAACCATTTACGCCGTTGAAATTACCATTCATTCCAGAAAATAAGGAGTGTAAAGAAGCTATAGTATATGGTGCGTAGGTAATTAATTTAGGGAAAAAAACAGATTCTTTTTTGAGTTCTTGGTAATATCGAATTTTATCAATAGAGTCGTACCTAACCCCATCTATAACTATAATTATGATATTTGGTTTTTTTTTCTTAAATAGATTAATCATTTTTTATATAGTTGAATAATTTAATTATATATAATTTTATTTTAGACTATTAATTTATATATCCTGCTTTCCTCAGAGTTTCTCTTGATTTCTCAGTAAGATCTGACAAGTTAGTTTGTCCCTCATTGCTTTGTGGTTTTAAAAATTCTAAGATTTTATCTTTCATATAAGAAGCCCTTTCTTTTTCCTTATCAATAAGATTATTCTGTTCATTTGGATCATTCGTTAGATTATAGAGCTCAAAAATGTCTTTTTCTGGATGGGGTATATATATAATTTTCCAATCTCCTTCTATCATAGCTCTCCATTTTCCCTTGACGCCTGGAAAAAAAATCCTTTTATTTTCCTTAAAGATCTCTTCCATACTTTCAGCAAAAATAAATTTTACTTTATTTTTTGAATTATTATTAATCAAAGGTAATAAGCTTACTCCGTCGATTTTATCCAATACCGGGATATTAAGCATTTCCAATATGGTTGGCATTATATCCAGTAGTCTAACTCTTTCTTTAATAACTTTACATCCATCAAAGAATTTCGGATAATTAAATATTAATGGAACTCTTAGGCTTGGTTCGTAAAGTGAAGATCCATGTAAAAAATAAAAATTATGTTCTCCAAAATTTTCTCCATGATCAGATGTTAAAATAATTAATGTGTTATCATCTAGACTTTTGGACTTTACAAAATCAATTAATCTTCCAAAATGTAAATCAGTATATTTTATACTACCATCGTAATGTGCGATAGCATGACTAATTTCTTCTTTATGAAATTTAATATGACCATACATAAGTTCCCCCCTAGAAAATTTACCGTGTTTTAAAGTATTAAAATCATGATTTCCTTTATAATTTGGATCAAACGTATGATCATAGGGCTTTGGGATTTCATACGGCCAGTGCATATCATCGAAATGCAGGCATAAGAAAAACTTCTTTTTTGAGTTTTTTTTAATCCATTTAATTGCTACATCTATATATTGCTCGGTAGAACTCATAAAATTTCTTGGATTTAGCACTTTTTTTAAGCCTCTCTTAATTTTATTTTTGATTTTCCATGATAGCAAATTAAATTTTTTAAATCCCTTTCTTAAAGGAGGTTCGTATAATCCAGCGTTGCCCATAAAAGCTGTTTCATATCCATGATTAATAAGTATTTCAGGTAAATGTGTAAAGGAAAAATTTAGATTATCATTTTTAACCAACCTTATACCATGAGTGTGTGGATATAATCCAGTAAAAAGAGACATTAGAGAAGGATTTGTTCTTGGTAAAGAAGTGTAAGCATTTAGAAAACTTGTACCTTGCCTGTAAAAATTATCAATATTTGGACTGGTATTTCTATTATAACCATTTACACTTAAATGATCTGGTCGTAAAGAATCTATTATAATTAAAATAATATTCATTTTACGGCAGAATAGAATATCATTTTATATAGTTTTTTGTTTTTCCTGTTTTCATTATCAAAAACAGTTTCCCAAATAGTATATTTCATTTATTTATACAGATATATCAACAGATAATTTAAAAAGGTAGGCAAATACACCATTATTGATGAAAAATAAAAAAATCACTTATAAAGAAGTAAGAGCTATACAGAAAGAGGATATACGCGCAAATAGAATAATATATAGTCATAACAGACATTTTTCTTCTCCATTTACTTATATTTTTATCAAGTTAGGAATTTCGCCAAACACTATAACAACATTTAATTTTTTTATTCCCATATTAGGATTTATATTTTTATCTTTAGGCACATATCTATCTATTATTGTTGGAATACTTTTTTTTAATTTATTTTTTATATTTGACCAATCAGATGGAGAAGCTGCAAGACTGCAAAATAGAGGAAGTATTGAGGGGATTTATTTGGATATAATAAACCATTACATTTATGGTTGTTGTATAGGATTAGGATTAGGATACGGTCTATCCAGATTATACCATAATGAAATTTATATTGTTCTGGGATTTATCTTAACGCTCATTTTTGTTTTGGAATACGCTATTCCGCATGTCCTAAATTCCATAGTTGTGAAGGGGTTGATAGATAATAAGACTTATGATAAAATTGAATCCGTTGATAAAGTTAGAAAGCTATTGGATAGGTATATTTACGGTGGGCGTTCTTGGGCAAACAGCAACATAATTTCAAAATTAGTAGGAATATACCCATTCCAAGGTCTGATTTTTTCAGTTCACTTTATACTTCCAATAATATTGATGTTAACTTTGATGGAAATTTTCTTAAGTGCTTCATTTGAATTCCCAATTCTTATTTATGGTTTGAATATTGGATTAATATCTTCATATTTATTTGTGCTCGCCACATCAAAAATAATCTGGATTATTGGCTATATTTCAAGAATAGTAAGAAATAGGCTTATAACTAAATTTTTGATGGCTAGCAAAGATTCTTAATGCTAGAAATCTATATAATTTGAATTATATTTCAATTATTTTAAAACAATAAGCAAGGAGAAATCTTGCCGAAATGCATATGGTTAAACCTAAAAAAATAAGAATTTTAGTAGTAGCTGAAAAATATGATGATTTCTATGAATGGCTCTCAAAGTTATTAGAAAAAGAATTTATTGTCAAAAAGCTTTATGTGCATTCAGGTGATGAAAAGCCTCCTTTCTTCCTGTTAAGATGGCTATTGGTGATTAAAAGATGGAGAAGCATATCAAAGAGCTTCAAGCCGGAAAAAATTCTTGTATATGGGAAATCCTTGATGTCTATATGGATCGTCATTTTCTTAATTAGACTACTTGGACTAAACACAGAGATAATAATTTTTAGGTATGATTTTGAATATTTTTGGATGTGTTTTAAGGAGATTAAAAAAACAATTGGTGATAGGATGACTCTAATACTAGAAAAATTTTGTTTAATTAATTCAGATAAGATAGTTCACAAAGGCATAGAAAATGAGTTAGAGTTTTTACCATATTACGATAAACTAAAGAATAAACCGCACTATTTATTCAGAGAATTTATTAATCCAAAAAAAATTCAGATTTATAATCCTAATTTTAAATTATCAAAGAAAGATGGCGAAATACATCTAGTGTACATAGGTGGTTTTACATCTGTAAATTTACCTGTTGCGGAGTCTATCTGGAATTTCTACCCAAAAATCACAAGCCAGAGACTACATCTGCACTTATACTCCTGGTTTGACAGAAAGGCAGAAGAAAAATTAAAGGAAATTGAAAATAGAAATCCTTATCTTCATCTTGAAGGAATTAAAGATCATAGTTCGCTTTTAAAAGAGATATGTAAATATGACTACGGCATAAGCCTACACACTCGAAATGTTTCCAAGTCAAAAAACAACTATTATGTAGCTGTGCATTTCGCAAAAAAGTTTTTTGATTACCTGTCTGCAAAATTACCTTTAGTTGTCCTGAAGGAATCAAAGGCTGCTGCAGAATTTGTAGATAAGTACAAGATTGGGGTATGTATAGACTATAAAGATATTAAATCTTTACAAAAAATTTTGACTAAAAAAAAGAAAGACTATGAAAAAATTATCAAAAACATCGACAATGCCATTTCAGACTCAATGGAGTGCAAAAAATTTCTTGATTTTGTAAGAACTCAGAAGTAGGGATTGCTAGGCAACACTAAAGATAACAGCTCCTTGGTTCTGGAAAACAAGCCTGAAAAGCCCAGATTGCGCAAGTTCTTGTACCTTGCTATTTGAATTGTCTGCTCCAAATTTCCTTACTGCCTGCCCATCAATGATCAAATATTCGTATCCTTTATTTTTTAGCCAATTGTAGTTTTCTTCGGCAGTCTGGTTAAAACCATTATTCATATAACCTTCAACATCTTTGCACCAATGGCATGTATACAAATCCATGCCAATGACAGGACCGTTATTTGAAAACGTAAAAAGCCTGGAATTGCTGGGCAAATTCTGCTTAATCCATATATAAGCCCCTATTTCCTCTCCTGATGTCCAGAAAGCGCCTGGCGGCCATATAGCAGTATTTACGGCTATTTTCTGCTGGGTAGAGGTAAAATATATTCCTGTCAATAACAGCATAAGAACTGCGTACATGCCAATTTTTCCTGCAGACTTTTTTGATATAGCAAGCAGATTAAATGCTCCTTCAGCAGCTAATACACAAATAGGTATTGCTAACAGCATCCATGCCCTAAAAGGGGAAAGCTTTACAGGCATATTTGCAGCATTAACTGCATAAAAAGTGAACAAAAACCATACCGAAGTTATTGTGAGCCAGTGATTTTCCTTCTTTAGCAAGCCCTTAAACCTTACAAAAATAAATATTATTCCTAATATTGCAAGAATCGATAAAACAATGCCGATACCTATGGGGTTGTTTATCATGTTTTGCTTTTGCGCTATTAGAAAATCAGACAACGTATAAGCCCTATCTGCAGTTCCCGGAACGCTTATTATTGATTCTCCTTTACCTATAGCAAGTCCCAATCCCTTTAAAGTACCAGAAAAACCATATGTAAAAATCATGGGCAGCCACCATACGGCAAAAGACAAGCCTATGCCCAGAAGGCCTGTAGCTGCATGCCATACTAGAAATTTTCTTTCCAAGATGATTTTAGTTATAATATATAAAATAAAAAACAAGCCAAAATAAGTTGAATGTGTGGGGGATGAGGTCAAAACGGTTACCATAAGCAATCCAGAAACAATCCACCACTTCTTATCATGCCTTATTCTTTCTATAGCATAGAAAACAACAAAATACAATGGGACGGTCAAAGACAAAGCCCAGATGAAATGTGACATAAATGCAGGTATGGACAATAAGGCAAAAGCCGCGAACAAAGCCTTGTTCCTGTTGCCTGTAAATTCCTTGACAAAAAAGTAAAAAAATATAGTTGACAAAGAGATTATCAGGGCATTAAAAAATTTCAAAGTCCAATGCACGGAATCATTTGTTTGGTGCAGCAAGCCCATCAGCAGATCATAAGCAGGGGGGTAAGGATCGATATAATGGAATCTATTGCCGACACCTGCAAAAACAGTTTTCTCAACAGCAACAAATTTTGAACTTATAGCATGTCCCCATGAATCGTCATCCTCTAAATAAGGATAAGCAAAAGCTCCTGAAGAGTAAATGTAAAGATTAACAAAAAAAAGAGCAAGCATTGCCAAAATGCTTAAATCTGTTTTCGTCAATTTAAAGGCAAATTTGGTTATAGGTTTATTCCTGATTAAATAATATAGTGGATATGCTAATGATAATGCCAGAATAATTTTCCAGTCTATTGGGACTCTGAATAAATTTAAAATTAATCCCAAGAAAGGCAGCAAAGAAAGCCCAAAGCCTATCCTCATGAGGTTTCTCTCAAGAAAGTTATCGGAATTCTTTACAAATGAGGATACAGCAAAGCCTAATCCGTAGGCATATACAAAAAACAAAAGTATGGTTACATAACTCATACTGTAGGGATTAAAAAATCAGTTTAAAAATGTTGTCATTAATCCTTCTATTTTATTGCAATCACAAAATAAAAGAAAGGCAATTCTCTCTTGCCATAATGTTCAACCTTAAGGTTTCTGAAAATTGAAAATAGCTTTCTCAGAGAATGTTCTGTAAAGCGCCAATAATCATGAGGCTCGTCATGTAATGGATAGAGAGCAGGCACGAGAACTATGAGCTTTCCATTTTTATTCAATGCCTTATGAAGC
The DNA here is from genome assembly GCA_964607225.1 of uncultured Methanosarcinales archaeon. Lineage (GTDB taxonomy): Archaea > Nanobdellota > Nanobdellia > Woesearchaeales > GW2011-AR4. The sequence continues at coordinate 45,018 of CAZSIU010000001.1, forward strand.
ATCTTAATTCCCTTATGGAAATCAAATACATGCTCTATTACATTAAAGCAAACAATGACATCATATCCTTTAGGTATTTTTTTTGTTATGTCTACTATAGGATGCTTATATGCAGGGTCTATGTCAGATTTCACAACTTCATTGCCTCTATTCTTAAAAAAGTCAGCAACAGAATATATATGCCTTCCTCTGATGGCTTTGCCTGAGCCGATTTCAAGAATTTTTTTGCCTCTTATGTTTGAGCAGTATTTCACCAAAATTTTGTTCTTGGCTCTTCCTGGTTGAAAGGCTATGTGGGAGAGTGAGCGGAAAATGCTCTTTTTGAGTGACATGAACGTGTTTAGACACAAATACTATTTAAAATTTTTTAGTTGGGGGTGACAGAAAGGCATTTAAATAGTCATATATTAGCAAACAGAATGCTTATAATAGTAACAATACCTGCCTATAATGAGGAAAAGACAATAGGAAAAGTGGTAGACAGCATACATCAGGTAATGAAAAGCGGCAGATACAGCTATAAAATCCTAGTAGTTGATGATGGCAGCAAGGATAATACTGCAAGAGAAGCGAAAAAACATAATGCAATAGTGTATTCCCATCCTAAAAATTATGGGTTGGCAGAGACTTTTAAGACAGAAATCAAAAAGGCTCTTGACCTTAAAGCTGATGTGATAGTGCATATAGATGCAGACTTTCAATATTTGCCAAAAGAAATACCAAAATTATTGAATGAGATAAATAATGGCTATGATCTGGTTCTGGGAAGCAGGTTCAAGGGTAAGATAGAGAGAATGTCATTTATAAAGAGATTGGGAAACAAGGCATTCTCAATGGTTATATCAAATGTTACCCGATTAAAAATATCAGATGGACAAACTGGTTTTAGGGCCTTTACAAAGGAAGTTGCTGAAAAAATAGACATAATATCAAACCATACTTACACTCAGGAGCAGATAATAAAGGCTGTAAAGGAAAAATTCAAGATTAAGGAAGTGCCTGTATATTTTGCCAGAAGAAAAGATGAGAGCAGGCTGATAAGCAACCCATTCGGATATGCTATAAGGGCCTGGATAAACCTCATAAGGATGTATAGGGATTACGAGCCGCTGAAGTTTTTTGGTGTTTTTGGCTTTCTTATGTTTAGTATCGGATTTTTAATAGGTCTCTATCTCCTGTATCTCCATTTTACCTCTGGGATAGTTGGGCACTTTGCATTAATAATGCTCGATATTTTGATCTTAAGCATTGGTCTTCAGATAATAATATTCGGATTTTTGACGGACATGCTAAGGAAATATTAGAAGCATTTTTTTCTGAATATGAAAAAGTCAAAAATAAGCCATGCTGTTCTTGACAAGAAAAGCAGGAAAGAAAAGGCATCGGCAATAATAAGAATACTAAGCAAGTATAAAAATATAAAAAAATGCAAAATTCTTGATATTGGGACAGGAGCTGGAGTGATTGCTTCTGAGCTCGGAAAAACCTCCAAAAAAACTTATTCTGTGGATGTAGTTGATGAAAGGATAATAAAGAAAAATTTTGTATTTAAGAAGACAACTGATGAAAATCTTCCGTTTAAGGACAATGAATTTGATATCATAGTGTCAAACCATGTGATGGCCCATGTCAATAATGGTGATATGCACTTAAAAGAAATAAAGAGAGTCCTGAAAAAAGACGGCATTGTCTATTTGAGCATGCTGAACAGGTTGTGGCCTCTTGAGCCGAATTTCAATTTATTGTTCTTATCATGGCTGCCAAGTAAAATTGCTGATTCTTATGTAAGAGTTCTGGGAAAAGGCCGACATTACAATGTGCATCCCCTGACATATTCTGCATTCGTAAAAAAAATAAAAAAATATTTTGTTTTTGATGACATAACCCTGAAGGTAATAAACAATAAACTATGGGTGCCAAAATCAGCCTATAGTATGTTAAGGGTTTTTTCTCCTGTATGGGTAATAGTTCTAAAAAAAAGGTAGCCGGGAATACTCAATACATATTTAAATATCTGATATATCCCCCGTCAGTATATGGTGAAGTTGGGAATAGTGGGTTATGGCTATTGGGGACCAAACCTGGTAAGGAACTTCAACAGCATTCCTGATTCTGAAATAGTCTACTGTGCAGACTTTGACGAGAAGAGGCTACAGCACATCAGAGGCCTTTACCCACAAACCGAGATAACTAAAGATTACAAAGAGATTTTAAATGATAAGGGAGTAGATGCAGTAATAGTAGCCACGCCAATAGAAACTCATTACAAGATTGCAAAAGACTGCCTGGATGCAGGCAAGCATGTCTTGATAGAAAAGCCCATTACAGCAAGCTCTACAGAAGCCCTTGACCTGATAAAGACAGCGGAAAAATGCAAAAAAGTACTGATGGTAGACCATACCTTCGAATACAGCACTCCTGTAATGAAGGTAAAGGAGATAATAAAAAATGGAGAGCTGGGAAAGATATTTACCATAGATATGATAAGAGTCAATTTGGGATTGTTTCAGGAAAAAGTCAATGTCGCATGGGATTTAGCCCCACATGATATATCTATGCTGCTGTACTATCTTGAGAGTTTGCCTTTGGCAGTCAGGGCAGTGGGCCAGTCTTATGTAAGGCAAGGCATTGAAGATGATGTCCATATTAATCTTGAATTTAAGGACAAAATAATGGCCAATATGCATGTTTCATGGCTCGACCCAATGAAAATAAGGAAAACCACGATTGTCGGAAACAAAAAAATGCTTGTTTTTGACGACACTGCAGAGAATGAAAAGATAAAAATATATGATAAGGGGGTAACAATAGAAAAAAATAATATACCAAGGCAGCCATACTATGATACATATGAAGAATGGGTTTTGACTTACAGGGCAGGGGGGGTGTATGCGCCGAAAATAGAGAATAAAGAGCCGTTGAATGTCATGGCAGGGCATTTCCTTGACTGTATAAAAAATAATAAAAAGCCTCTTACAGATGGTTACTCTGGCCTTAAGGTTGTAAAGGTCCTGGAAGCCATGCAGGAGTCTTTGAAGAATGACGGCAGGAAAGTGAAAATAAAAGATGATTAGCAAAGATGTAAAGCTCGGAAAAAACGTGAAGATATTCCACGGGGAACTTGTGAATCTTTATGGATGCGAAATAGGAGACAATACAAAGATAGCCATGTTCGTGGAAATACAGAAAGGTGTAAAGATAGGCAAAAACTGCAAGATAGAGGCCTTTGCTTTCATTCCAGAAGGTGTTACTCTAGAAGATCAGGTTCTTGTGGGACCACATGCATGCTTTACTAATGATAAGATTCCAAGAGCTACAAATATCGACGGAAGCATGAAAACTGCAAATGACTGGGAAGTTGCTAAAACATTGGTAAAGAGAAGGGCAGGGATAGGGGCAAATGCGACAATAATATGTGGTGTGACAATAGGGGAAAATGCAATTGTAGGTGCAGGCTCTGTTGTCACAAAAGATGTTCCAGACAATGCAATAGTGGCAGGAAACCCGGCAAAGGTCATAGGGGAAGCGAAGGACATAATAAAATGATAAAATTTGTTGATCTTAATGTGCAGTACGAGGCAATAAAAAAGGACATCAACAATGCCATACAGGAAGTGCTTGATTCAGGAAGGTTTGTCCTAGGAGAGAATGTTGAGCTTTTTGAGAAGGAATTTGCTGCTTTCTGCAATGCGCCTTATGCAGTGGGAGCTAATAACGGGACATCTGCCCTGCACCTTGCTTTAGTTGCATCAGGAATAGGAAAGGGGGATGAAATTATAACTGCGCCAAATACTTACATTGCCACCTGCGAAGCAATTTCCTATACATGTGCCACTCCAAAATTTGTTGACATTAATCAAGATACATATGCCCTTGATGTAAATAAGCTGGAAAAAGCAATAACTGAAAAGACAAAAGCCATAATGCCTGTTCATTTGTACGGCCAGTCTGCTGGCATGAAACACATAATGGAGATAGCTGAAAAGCATAATCTCATAGTAATAGAGGATGCGGCACAATCTCATGGAGCAGAGCATTACGGGAAAAAAATTCCTTTTTCTGATATAGGTTGCTTCAGTTTTTATCCAGTAAAAAATCTTGGGGCATATGGGGAAGGAGGCATGGTGGTGGCTAAATACAAAGAGCTGGCTGAAAAGATAAGAATATATAGGGATCATGGTCAGGAGAAAAAGAATGTCCATAAATATATCGGCTACAATTACCGCCTGGAAGAGATGCAGGCAGCAATCTTGAGGGTAAAATTGAGGCATCTTCCTAAATGGACAGAAATGAGAAGGAAAAATGCAAAACTCTACAATGAATTGTTTGAAGGCTCGGATGTCATAACACCAACAGAAAAAGATTATAATAGGCATGTTTACCATCTTTATATTGTAAGGGTAAAAAACAGGCAGAAGCTTATTGAGCACTTAAGCTCAAAAGGCATACAGACCGGCATACATTACCCTGTTCCGGTGCACCTTACAGAAGCTTATGCAGGCTTAGGATACAAAAAAGGCTCTTTCTTGGTAGCAGAGCAATGTGCCGATGAGATACTATCGTTGCCCATGTATCCAGAGCTTAGCGAAGAAGATATAATGATAGTAGTAAAAGAAATTAAAGAATTCTTAAAATGAAGTATTTCCATTATCTTTTGGCAGCTGGCATAAGGAGATTGAGGAAAAAATACGCAAAGACTAAGTATCTCGACTATTACAAAGAAACATTGGAGCTTAATGAGCCTACAATGATCTTTACCCATGACATAGATGAAGGTTATGAGCCGAACATTGATGCTATTGTTGATATGGAGAAGAAATACGGGATTAAATCCACCATGTTCCTTCTTGCAATGTCGCATCCCTCAAAAAAATGGGTAAATGCCAATTCCAAGTGGGATTTCCAGTATCATGCGAATTTCATAGGAAACAGGATGAGCAAGGTCCTCGAAGAAAAAAAACTCATAGATAATTTAGTTGGAAAAAAGACCGAGATAGTAAGAGCCCACCAGTATCACCTCCCTGACTTAAAGCTTTTGAAAGGCCATTTCAGGGCAGACTCAAGCTATGATAACTGGACCAAGCTTACATTGTTCAGGCCATTCTTGACAGACCTTGGCATTATAGAGTTTCCGCATTTCCCAGAAATAGAATTCATCAACCTCTACAAGAACAAAGGAAATAACATAAAAAGATTATACAAGGATATTGTAGATACCGGAAGAAAGACAAACGGGCTTGTAATAGTGCTTACACACCCAACGCCATTCAAAAGATGGGGGAAAACAATCCAGGAATTCTTCATGACTCAGGATGGGTTTAAGGTCAAGACCATGCATGAGGTAATGGAAGAATTAAGGAAAAAATACAAAATTGCCTAATGCCCTCAATACCTCATTAAATACGTTCATTATCTTTTTTCTTATCACATTTTTTCTGAAGCCGTATTTCTCAAGAAACTCTATTCCGTTTGACGATAGTCTTTTTCTCAGGCTAGTGTTTTTTAGAAGGTAAGCAATGGTTTCCCCAAGCTCTTTTGGATTCTGCTTCTCCACCAAATAAGCATATTTGTTATGCGCAAAATATCTCTCTGTGTCTCCTGCCTTTGTCATGATGCACGGGACTTTAGACAGCATAGCCTCAAGGATTGTTGTGCTAAAGCAATTTTCAATTTTACTGCATGCAACAAAAATATCGGAAATCGCAAGATATTTATTCACTTTGGAAGTGGGTCCCGGCAATAATAAATTATCCCGTAAGCCTAATTTTTTCATCTCATTTTCAACATCTTTTTTTAAATGCCCATCACCAACCATAATAAATTTGACACTTTTGGTTTTTTTTAATGCATAGGACATTGATTCCACAAATGTTAAGGGGTCCTTCATGTCCTCAAATCTTCCGATAAAAGTCACAACATATTTTTCTTTGATATTAAGCTCTTTTTTAATCTGCTTTGCATTGTGTTTTTTGAGGAATTTTTCTTCATCAAGGAAATTCCTTATAGCCACCACCTTCCTTGCCCCTATTTTTCTTATGCCTTCTATAAGATCGTAGTGCGCAGAGGTTATTGCATCCATTCTTCTGAAAACGAACCTATTGAGCCAGCTCGGAATCCCTCTTATGCTGCCCCCATGCTCTGTAAGAACCACTGGTTTTTTATATATATATTTTAGCGGTAAAGCTGCCAGACCAGATAATGTCCAGTGCGCATTAATTACATCGGATTTTCTTGCTATACTAAAGGCTTTGATAAAGAATGCCAGCATGAAGAAAGGTGCCTGAATTTTTGGAAATAATCCGTGGCCAAAACTCTCTCTCATGCCGCCAGTGTAGGTGAGCTTCTGCAATTTTTTAGGGAAAAAATAGTTGAACCTGTATATTCTTACTTTGTCCCTGACTTCATATGGTTTTGTTGTTGCATCTCCCGAGGTTACAACTGTAACATCCTCTGTTTTCGCTAATTCTTTAGCCCAAGAGTGCATAAATGGCACCCAATGGTCGTTTTTCGACCTTGGATAAGATGTGCATAATATGCAGATTCTCATAAATATTAAGATTCACATATATTATATAAATATAGCTGATTCTAATCTTATATGGGAAACAAAGAAATTTGAGAGAGAACGAAGATTTGAGTTCTTGACATATCGTGCAAGGGTGCCAAGCTAAATACGCATTAACCGCGTAGTACATAAGCAATATTTTTAAATACTCAACAATTTTTGGGGTACAAATATGAAAGCGTTAATTACCGGTGGTATGGGTTTTATAGGTAGTAATCTTGCCAATAAACTGGTTTCTGAAGGAGCCGAAGTCACCATAATAGACTCTATGATACCTGGCCTTGGTGGAAATGATTTTAATATCAGTGAAATAAAGGACAGAGTAAAAGTAGTTAAAAAAGACATAAGAGACACGGAGATAATCAATGAAGTCGTAAAGGATAAGGAATATATATTTCACCTCGCCGGGCAGGTTGATCATAAAAGAAGCATAGAAAATCCTTTAGAAGATGTCGGATTGAGGATTAACGGCACAATATCCCTTCTTGAAGCATGCAGAAAAAATAATCCAAAAGCTAAAATAGTATTTAGCAGCACAAGGGCAGTATATGGAGAAGTTAAAAAGATCCCTGTGGATGAGGCGACAAGGACCAATCCGAAAGGGATGTACGCGATAACCAGCCTAGCTGCGGAAAACATAATTCTTATGTACCATAATTTATACGGCATCTGGGCAACGATAGTGAGGCTTACCAACATTTACGGGCCAAGGCATCAGATGAAAAGGGATTATGGCATAGTCAATTACTTCATTAAGCAGGCCCTAAGCAGAGAGCCTATAACTGTCATGGGTTCCGGTAAGATACTTAGGGATTTTTTATATGTTGAAGATGCATGCGATGCATTGACAGAATGCGCAAAGAGTAAGAGCACCAATGGCGAAATTCTGAATATAGGCACAGGCAAAGGAATAAGTTTCATTGACATGGCCAGTCAAATACGGAATTTAACCGGTGCAGACATTAAGCTTATAGAGTTTCCAGAGTACAAAAAGCAACTGGAGCCTGGAGACTTCGTGGCAGATGACAGAAAAATTAAGTCTATGGTTGGTTGGAAATCCAAAACCAAAATAGAGGAAGGACTTGTTAAGAGTATTGACTTCTATAAAAGAAATAAAGAGTGGTATTGGCGCTAGCTATTAGAAATATATTTAAATCTATCAAATTTTTGGGTGTTATGAAAATTCTTTTTGTGATGAAGAGATTTTCATCAGGAAAGGACATGGTCTTGGAAGATTTCGGCAGGCAGATGCGTCTAGCAGACGAGTTAAACAGGCTTGGGCATAAAGTCGATTTCTTATGCGCCGATTACAAGGCTAAAGAAAATTTTGAAAAGATAGTCAACGGCAAAAGAGTAAATGTAATAGGGATTTCTGTCTTTAGTATATTTCAGTTAATAAAAAGGTTGAATAAGGTTGCAAAAGGCTACGATGCTATAATAGGAGCTACAGATCCTATTTTTGGTATAATAGTGCATAGGCCAGCAAAGAAAAACAAAAAGTTATTTATCTACGATATACAGGACAACTATGAGACATATCTTACTGGAAAGATACCATTTTTAAGGCTATTGGAAAGAAAGGCCATGAGGGATGCAGATTTGGTATTGGTTGAGAGTTATCTGCTTGAGAAGAAGATAAAAAGATTTAACAAAAGAACTTTAGTGATTCCCAACGGGGTATCTTATGATATAAACAAAGTGACAGAGAAGAAAAAGGCAAGAAGAATTCTTAATTTGCCTCTGGATAAAAAGATAATAGTATATGCAGGAAGATACCATGGAAGCCATGAGAAGGAAGGTGTCGATCTCCTCCTCAAGGTCTTTTCAAAACTTAGAGGCCAAAATAGCAAATATAAAGATGTTACGCTTCTTTTGATTGGTGATGGAAATCGTCAACGCCTTAAAATTGAGAGGAACAAAGGCAATATTATCGCGCTTGATTCTATGCCCTATAAGAAGCTTATGGTGGCCCTTAGTGCATCTGATGTTATGGTATTGCCATATACCAAAACAAGATTTACTCAATATATGTTGACACCATACAAATTGCCTGAATATATGGTCTTTAACAGGCCGATTGTTTGTAGCAATGTTGGTGAGTTCAAAAAAATGTTGAAGGAGACCAGAGATCTTGTTTTTAACCCTGGTGATCATGATGATTTCATTGAAAAGCTGAAAAAGGCCCTCTATTACAACAAAAAAATCGACTATTCCCAAGAATTAAAGAACTATACTTGGGAAAACATAGCCAAAAAGCTTAATAAGAGTCTAAGGAGAATTGCGCATAAGAATGAGTAGGCGCTGTATTCTTATTTGTTTTTTGTATGCATTTTCAGTTTTTTTTCTCTGATTATTGTTGTTGCATGATAAAGGGATTCAAGTGTTCCTGCATCTGTCCAAAATCCTTTCAAAACAGAGTAGGATAAACTGTCTTGTTTGATATACCAGTTCAATATATCTGTTATTTCAAGTTCCCCTCTGGCAGAAGGTTTAAGTTTGGGTATTATACCAAAAACTCGAAAATCAAACATATACACCCCTGCTTCGGCTAGATTGCTTTTTGGATATTTTGGTTTTTCAACTACAGATATAACTTTATCAGAATCTATCTCAACAACACCATACCTCTTAGGGTCACGAACTTTCTTTACAAAAATCATAGCACCCCAATCAGATTCCAGAAACTGCTGTACTTCTTCTTTAAGAGAGTCCTCCATTATGTTATCTCCTAGAACCATCATAAACTTCTCATTGCCAACAAACTCTCTTGCAAGTCCAAGTGCAGCCGGAATCCCTGCAGATCCAATCTGCGCCTTATATGTTATTTTAACTCCTAGCTCTTCCCCGCTGCCCAACAGCTTCAGAAAATCACCTATGCTTTCTCCTCCAACTATAATTAGAATATCAGTGATTCCAGAAGTTTTAAGTGTTTTTATTGGATAGTATATCATTGGTTCGTCATATACAGGAAGCAAATGCTTATTAGTCACTTTTGTTAGTGGGTTTAATCTCGAACCTGTTCCTCCCGCCAAAACTACTCCTTTCATGCTAAAAAATAACCTCCGGTGATTTTTGGCATCCTAAAGATTTTAAGAAAATTTTTATGATTTTAATTTTCTCCACCAAGTCTCATTGTTTTTATACCAATCTACGGTAATTTTTAAAGCTTCCTCAAATTTATATTTTTTGAACCATCCAAGAGATTTGATTTTTTTTGCATTTAACGAGTATCTTCTGTCATGGCCTTTTCTGTCCTTAACAAATTCAATAAATGAAGCGTCTTTCCCAAGAATTTTAAGAAGTTTATAGGTAAGTTCCATATTGGACATTTCGTTTCCAGATGCGATATTGTAAATCTGCCCATCCTTACCTTTATGCAGAACGAAATCAATTGCTTCACAATTATCCTCTACATAAATCCAGTCTCGAACATTTTTTCCATCTCCGTATAAAGGTACCCTCTTATTCTCCAAAAGATTTGTGATGAACAAGGGGATTACTTTCTCAGGATACTGGTAAGGTCCAAAATTGTTAGTGCTTCTTGCTATAGTGACAGGGAGCTTGTAGGTTATGTAATAAGACACGCATAGAAGATCTGCAGCGGCTTTGCTTGATGAATAAGGGCTACTAGGATTTAAATTAGAATTTTCATCAAAAGAACTTTTATCTATGCTGCCATAAACTTCGTCCGTGCTTATTTGTAAAAGGCGTTTTTCATATTTCAATGCTGCCTTTAAAAGTATGTGGGTTCCTACAATATTTGTGCTTACAAAGGGATCAGACTCCAAGATAGACCTATCAACATGGCTTTCAGCTGCAAAATTGACAATTAGGTCAACATTATCCATTATCTTTGACACAACTTTTGGATCACATATATCAGCCTTGACAAACTCGTAGTTTTTATTGTTTTTAAAATCTTTAACATTATCAGTATTCCCAGCGTAAGTAAGCTTATCAAGATTAATAACTTTGTAGTCTGGATATTTTTTGAGAATTAGCCTAATAAAATTACTCCCTATAAACCCGCATCCTCCTGTTACGAGTAGTCTCATATTTTCAGAAAAAATTGATATAGATTTATAAAGTTAATGGAGACTAGAAAGCCATAGTATTACTTTCTTAAAAGCAAATAAATTTAGTTCAAGAAGCTCTTTGCACTATGTATACCCTGGAAGGCATAAGAGATGTTCTCACAATATCAATCATTTTATAATTACTATTCTTAATAATAGCTTCTATTCTATCCAGATTTACATACAAAGAATTAACAGCTATCATTAGTTTCAAATTTTTAGGAGTTTCCTTCAAAAGCCGTTCAACAAATTCATAACCGGATTTATCCTGCCTATTTGCGAAAGGGGGATTAACAATAGCCCAATCAAAGTTTTCTTTTAACCCTTTGAAGAGGTCTCTTTTTTCTATTTTAAATTTAACTTTATTGTCTTTCATAGCTATCTTTGCACTTTTTATTATATTATCATCTATTTCTGTTGCAGTAACGTCAACATTTTTATTTTTTTTAAGCCAAATACTATGTATAGCAAAGGAACCTGTACCTATATCAAGAATCCTATCTCCGTCTTTAACAAATTTATTCAAAGCTTTTTTCATTAATATGGTTGCGAAGCATATCTGGCTTCTAGTACTACCTTTTCTACAGTCTACTCCAAATAGAAGTTTTGCAAAAAAATTATTTGAAGTTATTTTTGTTATGGCTTTTCTAAATATTGTAAGCATTTTTATTGTTTATGAAAATTTATGCAAATAAGGTTGGATTAAATTGAGTATTTAATAATTTTTGGAATATCAAGAATAATTAATTTATTAATTTTATAAAATTCATATTAATAATTACTTATTCCTATTTGTTTTAAGAAAGTATTTTAGGAAAGGTATGCTTATTCCAGTTTTTCTTTCTGCTGCTTCAAAAATAGCAATATCTTCTTTAGAGAAAGATTTGAAAAGAATTAGCAATACAAAATAAAATATCATGTAGAGTAGAATTGCACTTATGAAAAGATATGTGCTAAATAAATTTAATATTTTGAATAAAGAAAAAACTGCGATAAATGATATTATAGCTGAATAAATGTATTTTTTGTATAGATTTAAATCAAAACTAAAATGTAATATTTTCTTGAATTTAACAAATCTAATAATAGTAAAAAATATTAATGATAATGTGGTGGATATTGATGCGCCTATCATACCATATGGAGGAATTAAGAGAAAGTTAAGTAAGATGTTAATGACTAATGCGATAAGTGTAGAGACACCTAAAAACTTTATTTTTTTATAAGTGCGCAAGCCTTGTTCTGAAAGACCAAAAATAGCTAGTGGAAAGTATCCCAATGTTAGGATAACTAACGGTATGGCTGCATCCAAATATTTATGTCCAAATACAAGTGACAATGTTCTACTTGGAAACACTATAATGAATACCAAAAGGGGTAATGCCAAAACAAATATCCACCTTGATGTAACCTCAAATGTTTTTCGAATTGAGGTTTTTTGCTTTTTTGCATATAATTCTGATATTATAGGATAAAACATATCACCAATTGCAATCCATATTATCAAGAAGGCTGAGGAGATGACATAAGCTGTATTATAAAAACCGACTTCTAAACTGGATCTAAAAACACCTATCATTATTATGTCAGTCCAACCAAGAGCTATGTCAAGTATTCCAACTATCATTAATGGTATAGAAAATGATAGAAGTTGCTTAACATCAAAAACTGGATTTATTTCCTTTTTAAAAATGACTGGCATATTTTTTAATAAGATTTTTCCTAAAAGTATTGATGCAACAATCAAAGAAATTAATAAGGATGTTATATACATCCAACTTAGAAAAAGTAGTGAAGCTGAAATTGATATGGCAAATAAAAGCAATAATAAGTTAAAAAATTTCTCAAAAATAGTCTCGGAAACAATTGAATACTCTGGTTTCTTGAAAGTAAAAAAATAGAATTTAAGCAATTGGGCTATAACAATAAGAGGTATACCAAATGAAAATATTGAAATTATTGGTGCAAGTTCTTCTATTTTAAAAATATTCAATGCTAAACTTTGTGATGAATAATATAAAGCCAAAAAAATTATGATGCTTGATGGAATTGTAATGCAAAAGCTTAGTATAATTATACCTTTTACTCTATCAAATCTTTTAATAGCTAAATAATGATTTATAAACTTTCCAATACTATGATGTATTCCAACAAGACCAAAAAGAGCACCAATATTTAGGAATACAATTCCCATTGACAACAAACCGTAATCTGAAGGACTGAGATAGCGTGCTGCAAGTATCCTGTAAAGAAGAAATGTTAAAGAAGAGAGTATCATTCCTGTAAATATGATTAATCCACCTTTTGCAATTTTCTTGATTGCATATTCTTCAGACGCATTCATAAATTTAAGAAAAGAAGTGCAGTTTTAAATATTTGTATAATTTTAAGCAAGTATTGTGGCATTTTTATTTATTTTATAAATGTTAACCTCTAAACTTGATTCGTTTTCTGAATAAACTTTTGTAATATATTTACTATCTAAATTATTAAATATAACTGATTTATGAAACAGTGGATGCTCTTTGGCTAATTTTGTTATAAACAAATGCGTGATTCCTTTTTTGGAAAGAAAATTTAAAGCCTCATTAAGGTTTCTAGTTTCATATATCGGCCTTAGCTCATGTGTATCAGCAGGAAAATATTTTGTTGGAAACAAATATAATCTTTCATCAAAAAAAAGAATGGTGTCTTCCGGAGATAAGTTATCTTTCATCCAACTATGGGAAGGTTCGTGAAGACTATAAGCTATATCTTTCCCAAGTTCGTCAGTTTGAAAAAATTTTAGAGGATAAATCAATAAACTGAGAAATACGGGAAGAAGGAAAATTGAAATTATAAGATAACGTGTAATATTAGATTTTTTGATTTCCAAAAATTGGAATGTGCCAAATAAAATCAATATTACGGATACAATGATAAATTCTGAAAATCTCTCGAATCCTATTTGCTCATAGAGAGGTGATATGAAATAAGTTGCAAGATTAAAAGCTGCAAATAAAATAAATGCAAAAGAAAGAAAATTGAGAAAGGATCTTTTTCCTTGATTTTTGATGTATGCTATAAAAGAAGGTCCAACTATAACAGTTGCAATCATATATGGCCCAAACAGGTACGTGTATGAATTAGGCTGTGCTATCTCATCTCCTCTCAAAAATGCAGCCCACAAAACAAAAAATGTAATTGAAAATCCTGAAATAATTTTTTCTGAGAAGCTTTTACGATAAAATAGAATCCAAGAAATAAAGACGGGAAATAAAAGTATACCGTATCTAAAAATTAGATCTAGTGGGCTCCTTGAAAAGAGAGAGCCACTGGCCCAATAAAGTATATTTTCTTTAACCCAATCATCTATGTATTTTCCATCAAAAAAATTGAACAATAGTGGATAAATAGGATTTCCTGTTAATAGAATAGTCCTCAATGCGTGAGGGATTATAAGAACTAGTCCAATTATAGCAGCAATGATAAAATGCTTTAGAATTTTTTTCCTATTTTGTTTATGAATAAATATAAGAGTTAAGGTCAAAATGAATACTAAGGAGGTTATTCCAATAATGCTAGTGTATTTTACCCAATATGAAAAAGCAGACATTATTGCAGCTAAATATAATAATGAAGGTGAATAAGTTTTGAGGAATTGCACAATTAAAGAGACCGACGTCACAAAAAAAAATCCTGCATAAATATCTGTATTTTGAAAAATAGCGATATTTGAAAAATAATATGATGCAAGTGCGATTAGAATAACCCCTAAAGATTGTTCAATTGTTCTTTCAAGTATGACTCTGCTTAAATGGTACAGAACCGCGAGCGTAAAAAGACCATAAATAAAAGGAAGCAATTTCGGAACAATAAGATTTTCCTTTCCTTGAGCAAAATAAAATATGGAATAGCTGAAATACCCAAGAGGAGGATAAGCTCTTTCTACTTCGCTGATTGACGGGGAAATGTCGCTGGGTAAATATCCTGTCAAGAAAGTCTCTTGAGCTATTGGGAGATGATACAAAAATGAATCATACTTGTAAATTGGAACCACCAAAGAATTAAAAAACATAAAAAATACGATCAAAGAAATATGAACGATCATTACTATTGACAAAGGAGAAAGTTTATCTGAATTTAAGGCACGTAATCTTAGTTTTTTGAGTTTTGCAAGAAAGCCAGTTCGTTTTAGGAAATATGAAAGAAAAAAAAGTACAGCTAAAAGAATCAAAAGAGTACTCCAAATAAATATTTGATTTAGTTTTATGTTCAACAGAGTATTTACGGAGTATAGCAATATGTTCAACATCCCAACTCCCATTGGAAATGAAAGGACTAAAATTTGTAAATTGTCTGAATTTTTTAAAATTAATATCAACGAAAAGAACCCTAATAAGAAGACACCTAATGTAAACAATATCAATAAAAGTAAATCAAACATTTTAATTAATTATGAATTCCTAAATCCTGTGAGATGTTCAGGGACTATATTAAATACTTTTTGCTTTTTTGATACTATCTTTCAGAAAATTAATCAGATTCGGAGAAAATGATTTGAATAAAAATAGTAGAAAAAAATATCGTGACAAAACAAAAATTTATATTCTCCTGGAAACTACGGTATTAGGGATTTAACATGTTACTATAATGACCTCCTCTGACGGACTAAAGTCCGCAGTATCCAGATTCAAGCTAAACCATGATGCTTAGCTTGGTTTAAGATGTACATGACAGTATCGCTTAACTGATTATATCCAACTGTTACAGCAGTTCCTCCTCTGCTCTAGAGATGTCCTTGCAGATATCTTAAGCGAGCTTTAGGATGGTTTTTGAAAAAGCTGTATGAGAGGAACATCCTTTCAAAAGTTGAAAAGCATTTTCATCGTTCATGCCTTTTGGCAAAGTCACGAGGGCATGAACATGGTCAGGCATAACATAGATTATGTGCGTCTTGGTGCTATGCCTTGAGGCTGCTTTGCGAATGCAAGCTTCGCAAAGATTTTTGTACTCAAACTTGGCAAACATTTTATAGCTGTACTTGGTTTGCCAAGTTAAGTGCCAAAAGTTTATACCTACCTTATGGTTGTAATGTTCCAATTCGATATTTACATATTCCATTTTCGTTGCTCTGTGCAACGAAAGCTAACGCTAAATCAAAGGGAGAGTGAGCGTGCCAAATTCCGTTGCATGCTCTTTTTTATTTTGAAAATGTTAGAAAAAAGTTACGAATTAAGCAAGGCAATTCCTCTACAGGCTAAAGCATGTACGAGTATCCTTGCCTAAGACAAATGAAAAAAGGAATTTTAAAAAATCCCAATAACATTTATCAACAGAACAAAAGGCAAATCAAAGCTTGGCATTCCACAATTGGCAGCAGGCTATTTCATGATTTTAAAAATAAAAACATTGTCAATGTTGGATAAATTATGATGAATTTTGTTTTAATTATGAAAATTTACCTTAAATTTATAAATAAGTAGATATTGCACGAAAAGCAACTAAAATAGGTTATAATATCAAAATGAAGATAGTTGTGACAGGAGGAGCAGGCTTTATAGGCTCTCATATTGCCGAGCATTATGCAAAGAAAGGAAATGAGGTAGTTGTCATAGACAACCTTTCAAGGAACAGGCTTCTGAATAAAAAGAGCAATGACTTTCTGTATAATTGGAATTATTTAGGCAAATTCAAAAATATAAGACTTGTAAGAGCTGATGTAAATAATACAAAGATCTTGTTTAATGAAACAAATGGCGCAGACGCTATAATACATGCTGCCGCCCAGACTGCTGTCACAACATCATTAGCAAACCCAAGGGAGGACTTCGTCAACAATACCTTTACAACCTTTAACGCCCTTGAAGCTGCCAGAAAAAATGACGTCAAATTTTTTATATACTGCTCAACCAACAAGGTATATGGAGAGAATGTTAACAGGATTGGAATAAAAGAGCTTAAAAAAAGGTATGCTTTCACGGGAAAATACGCAAAAGGCGTTGATGAAATGCTTTCTGTTGATTTGTGCGAGCATTCTCCTTATGGATGCTCAAAACTAGCGTCTGACATCTATGCTCAAGATTATGGAGGTATATACGGCATAAAAACAGGTGTGTTTAGGATGTCATGCATTTACGGCACAAGGCAGTTTGGCGTGGAGGACCAAGGCTGGGTTGCATGGTTTACAATTGCGACACTATTAAACAAGCCCATTACAATTTATGGAGATGGAAAGCAAGTAAGAGACATATTATTCATCACAGATGTTATTTCAGCCTATGATGCTTTTATGAAAAAATCGCCGTCACATGGGGTTTTCAACCTCGGCGGCGGACCAAAATTCAGCATATCACTACTCGAGCTTCTTGATATGCTTAAAAAATTCATGGGGAAAAGCAGCAAAATAAAATTTGATAAATGGAGAACTTCTGACCAGAAAGTTTATATTTCAGACATCTCAAAGGCTAAAAAATTATTGAACTGGACACCAAAAATAAGCCCAAAAGAAGGATTAAAGATTCTTGTGAATTGGGCTAAAGATAATATAAAGCTTTTTGGCTAGGTGACACTATGTATTCTTTAGTCATACCTGCTCACAATGAAGCCAAAAATCTTCCAAAGCTGCTTGAAAAAGCTTATTCTGTGTTAAAAAAAACAAAAGAAAAATTTGAAATTATTGTGGTTAATGACAACAGCACAGACAACTCTGATGAAGTTCTTAAAAAATTGAATAAAAAAATAAAAGAATTAAGAATTGTCACTAGAACAAAAAATCCCGGGGCAGGCTATGCAATAAGGGAAGGGCTAAGCAAGATAAGAGGAGATATAATAATAACAATGGATGCTGACTTGTCGCATGATCCTGCTGAAATAGCAGACTTTTTGAAGCTTTTGAAGAGCTATGACATGGTGTGCGGCTCGAGGTACGTAAAAGGCGGAAAAGCTGAAATGACTTACAGCAGGATTTTAGTTAGCACCTTATTCAACATGATATTCAGGAAACTAGTAGGCATTCCTGTTAAGGATTTCACATCAGGTTTTAGGGCTTATAAAGCCAAGATTATAGATAAAATCGAGCTGAAAAGCAAGAAATTCGGCATTTTCATAGAGATCCCGTTAAAGGCGCATCTTGCCGGGTTTAAATTGACAGAGATTCCTATAAGGTATCATGAAAGAGGTTTCGGAAAATCAAACCTCAATTACTTCAAGCAGGGTCCTGAATACCTTAAAGTAGCCATTGAAGCTTTGAAGATTAAGATTGCCAAGTAATTATGCTTCTTTGACACAGATTGGGAATTTCTAGAATTAATACAACGCATTTGCAACTGTGGTTCCGAGCTTTATATCTATTGGAAATTGGTACAGGTTGTACTTAAACCTAACTTTTGCGATTGGCTGGTACATATTGAAAAGCAATTTCAAGTAGGTTCTTGATATTTTGTACTTTATGTTTTTATTTGCAAAATTTGATGTGAATGCCAGGTTCTTTATCATCTTTATCCTTCTCTCGTCCAGCCATTTGTAATTCAAATAAGCGTTATTGTAATCAAAAGTCTCCCAGTCCTCCAGCTTTTTTGGTTCGTAAACGCCATATTGCTTTGCTATTTCCCACAATTCAACACCAGGATATGCAGTGTAAATAAAAAATGGAGTGTATGCATTTTTGTTGTCTTTTACCAATTGCAATGCCAGCTTTACAGACTGCATTAACTCTTCCTCTGTTTCGGAAGGATAACCCACTATGAATGTGTACTTTGCTTTAAATGAGTACTTTCCCATTTTTTTATTAATGTCAATAATCTCCTGGACAGTTATGCCCTTTTTTATCATCTTTAATATACGGTCGCTTCCAGACTCGATTCCTGAATCCGTATTTACACAGCCTGCTTTTGCCATGTCCCTTAAGAAATTGTCGTCCAGGACTTTCAACGCGTCTAGCCTTATGCCATTTAAGCCCCATTTAATATCGAGGTTTTCATTTAGAATAGCGTAAACAATGTCCTTGAATCTTTTTAAATTAGTTGCAAAATTGTCGTCTTCGAAGAATATGGTCCTAACGCCAAATTTATCCACCACATTTTTAATAATCTCGATAGTTCTTTTTACAGAATAGCCTCTCCAGGTATTGCCGTACATTTTTGTATCATAGCAGAAATTGCATTTGAAAGGGCAGCCCCTGCTTGTATTTAATGTTATCGAGCCATGCCCGTTTTCCAAGTCAAACCCGTAATATTTCTTAACGTCTATTAACTCGTACGGCAAATCAGGCAAAGAATCCAGGTCCTGTATTAATGGCCTTGGAGGATTTCTATGAATTTTTCCAGATTCATCTTTGTAAGCTATTCCAAGCACGTCTTTAAGTGGCTTATTTAACTCTAATGTTTTTATAATATCCAGAAATGTCAAGTCGCCTTCGT
>CAZSIU010000002.1:0-55115 GCA_964607225.1 uncultured Methanosarcinales archaeon
CTTGGAATGAAAGTTTTGTTTGTGCCAAATGCAATAATGTATCATATGCATTCAGCAACTATGCAAAAAAGCTCTTCAGCAAGAAACACATTTTTGTTGGAAAGAAACCTGCTGATTACGTTTTTCAAGAATATAGAGTTAAGAAACATTATTTTATTTATGCCTTATGTTTTGTTTGGAAGATTTACTGCAATTATTAAAGACATTTTAAGCTTTCAGTTAAGGACTGCAATTTCACGGATAAAAGCAATATTCTGGATTTTGTTTAATCTCAAACTAATAATAAAAAAGAGAAATGAAACACAAAAATTAAGAAAAGTAAATGATAATTATCTATTTGAAATTTTTAGCGAGAAATATTTATTTAAGAAAAAGTTTATTGTTTAGCATAAATTATTGTGCCAGTCTGCTTATTCTCATAAATTTTATTGTAATTGTTTTCCTTTATCTTCAATAAGAAATCCTCATTAGCAATTGCTCTTTTATCCAGCATGAACCTTTGATTAAGCCAGATATAATCTGCTTTATTTAAGTTTTCAATTTTAGGCGTTAAAGTTTGCCTGTCAAAATTATATGATAAGCATTGCCCCCCTGCAATTATAATGTCACTTTTTTTAGTGTTTTCTCTTACCCATTCAAAATCTTTTTTGTAGGAATTCCATTGCTGTGCAGCCAATGATATCTTTATGGTTTCTGTAAAGATTAAGCCAAATATTATCAAGATCAAAATTATTTGTATAAAGTTTTTGAAATTAAATTTTTTTAATAAATAATCAAAGCCATAAGCCCATAATACTGCAAGAGCCGGAACTGCAGGCAACAGCATTCTTGACACAGACCAGCTTACATTTGCAACGTAAAGCAGGAATAGTATAAGGTATGAAATAATCCAAGCATAAATCAGATATTTTATCTTTATCCTTTTTATAAAAAATCCAATCGCTAATGGCAAAATAAAAATTAATGTTCCAATTAACCAAATTATCAATAGCAAGTTTATGTACGGTATATTAAAAAATAACAAATTTTGAGGATTGCCATCGGGTACACCAAAAAATCCAAGGTAGGTAAATATTATAGTGTTTATATTAAATATGTAATCAAAGCCATTAAAATTGCTGTAGGAGGCAGCTTCAAATCCTTTAAATATAAAGTTAAGGAAAGGCCATATAGGGTTGCCTAAAATAAGCCAATTCCTTATAAACCAAGGCAACGATATTAATAAAGGAACAAAAGCAGTAATCAATAGATTTCTTAACAACAATTTCTTATCATTTTTATTAATTCTATAAACAAAATAAAGTAAAACAGGCAATATAAAAATTCCATTATATTTTGTTAGTATGCTTAATCCAGCTACTATTGAAGACAATAGAATTCTTCCATTAACCAAAAAATATACACTTAATACAACAAAAAAAACAAGCATGCTTTCAACATAACTGAATATGCTGTAGTCCATGAACAGAGGCAAGAATGCCATAAACAAGGTTGAATAGAAAGCAATTTTTGAATTTAATAATTTTTTAATCGTTAAAAAGGAGAAAATTAAGGCTAAGATACCAAATATAGGTGATATAAACTTAATCGCTATATTAGCTGCATTATAACTAAATAAATTAAAAACAAAGAATATCAAAGCAACAACAAAATGATACAAAGGAGGAGCCCAAAATGGCTCATCTCTTCCAAACTGCTCAAAAAGAGGTATTTTAAAATTTGAGCCAATATATCTGCCAACAGACAACTGCCAGCAAGCATCACCAGAAACATGGTAAATTGATGTTAGTGATAAAACAATTATCGAGAACAATATTACAACATATATTGAATTTTTTGTATATTTTTCCAATTTATTGAATTTTTCAATAAAACTCATTTTAACAATTCTATGATTGCATTTGCAAATCCTTGAACATCATTTTTCTTTACTAAAATACCATTCTTGACAACTTCTGGATGCGAGCCTATGTTGAAAGCAACAACTTTCTTGCCGCAGGCCTGAGCCTCTGCCGCTGGAAGGTTAAAGCCTTCCCATTGGGAGCAAGTTACATATACATCGCATGCAGCATAATAAAATGGAAGGTATTCATCAGGAACAAAACCGGTGAAAATGACATCTTTACCCGCCAATTTATTTAATTTTTTAAGGTAATTGTTAAAAGTAGGCTTTCCGACAATAATCAGCTTGGAATTTGGTATTTTATTTTTTATAACATTAAATGATTTTAATAACAAGTATATGCCTTTGTGAGGAGCAATCCGGCCAACATACAACAAGACTTTTTTGTTTTTTAGATTATACTTTTTTATTATTTTATCTCCCTTTACTTTCTTATTGAACCTTTTAGCATCTATTCTGTTGTAAATAACCTTGCTCTTTATTTTTGACTCTTTCCATAATTGATTGCTTAAGTACTTGCTTACGGAATAAGCTTCATCAACATTTTTTAAGGTAATATTGTTAAAAAAAAGAAAAATTTTCATGTATACTTTCTGTAAGAAATTGTCCAACAGACCTGTTGTATTTATGCCATGATCAAAATAAACGTATTTGACTTTATAGTGTTTTTTTGCCCTGTTGGCAATCCAGTTCATCGGGTAAAAATGGCTTATCACAACATCATAATCTTTTAATTTTTTATAATAACCAATTTTATTGAAATCCAGGAAAAAAAATAGCCTGTACAATCTCTGCCAGAATACGTTTTTAGGCATGCCAAGCCCAACTATATCATATTTATCTGATTTTATTTTTGCTTCTAATGCTACTACCGTGACTTTGTGGCCTTTTTTTGCATAATCCTCTGCCTGCTGCTGCACGACCCGGTCTATACCGCTAAAATGATTGAATGTTGGAGTTAAAATTGCTATTTTCATATTTGAATTAATTTTATTTTTTATTTTTTAATCCGCCTTCGGCAAAATTTGTGCTCGGCGTAACTTTTCTACCAGTCGAATGCGAGTGAGCTCGTTTTAACGAGCGAAACTCGCTCACAACTCACTGTTACGCCTCACCTATTTATACAATTCCTAACAAATGCTGTATTTTCAATTTCAATACCATAAAATAGCCAGCAGCTAATTGAGGAATGCCAAGCTTTGAGTAGCCTTTTGTTCTGTCTTTAAAAGTTATAGGAATTTCTTTAATTTTAAATCCTTTTAAATGTGCTTTAAACAATACCTCTTGTACAATTGCAGGGCCTCTTGATTCAAGCTTTTCTGCATTAATTTTTTCTAATACTTCTCTTTTAAAGCATCTAAAGCCAGAGTTGCAGTCCTTTATCTTTATGCCAAGCATCAGCTTTATGTAAAGATTTGCAAAATATGTTATCAATTTTCTTAAAAAACTTCTTCCAACTTCTTTTGCGCCTTTAATTCTTCTCGAGCCAATAATCAAGTCTGCATTTTTCAATTCTTCAAGCATTAATGGAATGCACTTTGGGTCATGACTTAAATCAGCATCCATCTCAACAACAACATCTGCATTATGCTTTAAGCAGTAAACAAAACCGTCTCTTCCAGCAGAGCCTCTTCCTTTGTCTTTTTTTCTTAATAGAAGATGAACATTCTTATTGTTTCTTGAAATATCCTGAACAATCTTCCAAGTCCTGTCAGGGCTGTTGTCGTCAGCGATAACAATATGCAGGTTTTTAATCTTTAATTTTAGGATTTCATCTATCAACTTTCTTATATTTTCTTTTTCATTGTAGGTTGGAATCATTACAAAGGTTTTCATTTTAAATCAATGATTTTACTGCATTAACAATCTCATTTATGTCCCATTCTGGCGGATAATCACATTTAGGTTTATATGAGCAATAGTCCTTTCCCTTCCCTATTACTTTTAAACCTCTATTGTATAGCTCAATTTCATTTGCAGAAGTGACATAAAAAAAACAAACAAGCTTCTTCTTCAAACCTATTCCAATATGCAAAGCCAAGCTATCACTTGTCACAAGAATATCGCACAAATTAACCAAAGAAACAAATTCCATTAATGAATTATCACAGCCAGCATCTATAATTTTTGTTTTAATTAATCTTTTTATTTTTTCATTTCTTCGCTTTTCTTCAGGACCGCCAAAAAGTAATATTTTAGCATTACTCATTTCTTTATTTAATTTATCAATTAACTCTACGGTTTTTTCAACGCTTAGTTTTTTATCCTGCCATCTTCCTCCAGCACCAGTGTTAATTCCAACAACCAAGTCTGTTTTTTTAATGTTATTTTTTTGGGCAAATTTTTTTGCAAAATTCAATGATTTTTTATCTAAAACTAATATCGGTTCTTGTTTTTTGTATTTTAAACCCAGAATTCTGTACATTATTTCTTGATAGGTTTTTTTATTCTTAGCTTTTAATTTATCAGCTTTTTTCTTTCCAAATCTTGAAAGCAATCCCATATCAAACCATAAGGAAGAATCTTTTGTATAAGTTTTTTGATTGTCGCTTAAATACGTTCCAACAATTTTCTTAGAATTAATTTCTGCGGCTAATTCACAAGCTGAGTCATCATCATCCAAGGATATAACTAAATCATAATTTTTATATTTTAATTTTTTTATTGTATTCTGTTCAATTAAATATATTCTATTTATTGAGTTAATATTCTTTAAAACATCAAAAGATTCTTTTTTGGTAATCCAGTCTATTTTGCAGTTTTTATATTTCTTTTTTAGCCCCGGAAGTATGGAAGTGGTCCTGATAACATCCCCTATAGCACCGAGCTTTATTATCAAAATTTTCATTTCTCATATAGAAAAATACAATCAATTTAAAGCTTTTCTTACGTGTAAACATTTAAATAGTATTATCCTCCACTGCATTCCATGAAAATCAGCATGAAAAATATTGAGATCATTCTGATTGTTATATTGTACTTATCCGCACTTTATATCTGGACATTGCCTATTCAAAAAAATAAGCTGCCGTTTGGGGATGTAGATGCGAGCTCCCACTTTGTAATCGGGGATTATATGGCTACATATGACAAATCAATAGCCAAAGTCCCTTATCCTGTTTTTTCCAGGTACGGAGCCCAAAATAGCGCTTTTCCTGGCTATTTTTGGTATCCTCCCCAGTACTGGACTAATACCGGAATTGCACAAATACTTGGTGGAGAAAGAATAATACCAGTGTTCATCTTTGTTGCAATTTTTAGTTCCATGATAGTAATTTCTTCGTACTACTTAATAAGAAATTTATTCGGCTTTTGGACTGCTTTTTTATCAAGCTTTTTACTGATTTTTTCTGTAAGGGACTATATGGTTTACTTATGGGGCCAATGGCCGCAATCTTTATCTTTCGCTTTTACCCCCTTGGTTTTGTACAGCTTTTATCGCTATTATCAGAATTATAAAGAAAATAAAAATAAGGCAATCTATCTTTACATTTTGTCCTTGTTTTTAGCAGCACAATTTTTTTTCCATCCTCAGGGATTGATAGCCTCTATCTCAGCTTTGATTGCATTTAATCTGATATTATTGGTTAAATATAGAAAGATTCCATTTAACTTTAAGCATGCATTCATTGCATTTATTATTTTCACTATCATTTCTTCGCTATTTGCACCTTTTAATGTTAAGGACTTCTTGAATAGCCTATTGCCAAGCGGACAAAAAGAAGATAAAAGCATAGAAATTGACAAATTGTTTAAATGGTACCAGGGCATAAAAAATGATCCTGGATTACCTGATTTTTACTTTACTTACAATAGAACTCACGGCTCCTTGAATGGAGGTGTATTATCCTGGTGGACTTTACCATTGCTACTTTTAGGGTTGTTTGTGCTAATGTCCAGAAGGAATGACAAGGACTTGTTGCTGCTGAGCTGGCTTGTATCCTTTTATTTCCTAACCAGATTAGTGATTTTTGGTGTTGGGGAAAGGGATATAAGAATGTTTGCTTATGAAGCTCATGTATTTTACCCTATAATAGCAATCGGGGCAATGTCCATAAACTCTTTTATTCCATTAAAAAATGCTGAAAAATATGGAAAGTATATTCTTGTCGCTTTATTCTTAATACTAGCAGTATCCATAAATGGAAAATCTGCATATGAAACTCTGGGTGGAATGCAGTACTCTGTTGGCAGGATAAACCCTGCACAATATGAAGCAGCAGAATGGATACGAAATAATTTGCCCCAAAATGCCGATATATATGATTTTGGAACATTAGGATACCAATACTATGGGGGTAAAGTAAAATGGCTAGGTGTTTTATCACAAAGGCATTTTGTTGTTGAGGATAGGGAAATCAACCAGACAGACTATGTTTTTGTTGATTATAGCGATGTGTTGCTGCTAAAGAGCCAAGAATACGCCAATCTTATTCAAAATTTTGAAACTAGTTTCCAAAATCTGAGACCCGTCTATAATAACAATAATATTAGGATATATGAAGTATCGGGTATGAAAATCTGATGAAAATAAAAGAAACTTCAATCTTTTATGGATTGCTGCTAATTATAATTATTTTTGGCTCCTTGATTGTATTTGGACTTTCCGGAATGAGGACGTTGCTGGGGCTCATATTTGTAATTTTCCTGCCATTTTACCTAATCCTTAAAAATTTTGATCTTAGCCAGACTGAGAGAGTTGTATTTTCCATGTTTATCAGCTTAATGCTATTCCCATCATTAGTTTATTGGCTGGGGTTTATCATACCTTTTAGAATTTCTATTTTTGTGATATTTATATTGCTGATTGCCGTTGCTTTTCTTCTTAATAAATATTACAAAAAATAAAAACAAATGTTTCCTGGACTTTTGACACTAAGAACAGCAATGTTATTAATAGCACTTATACAATTGTATTGCAGCCAAACGAGGAAATCAAAATGGTTTTTATTATTACTTCTTAAAAACTAGTGCTTTTCAGTATCTCAAAACCACCCCAACTGCAATAGCAATTTGAAAACATGTTTATATACATTTTGATTTTGGGACTGCAACATCAGCTATATATTGAAAAAATTTATTCTCTATATTTTATTCACTATTTTGCCATAGTTTAGGCATTGAGAGATCTTTCAGCATTTTTTCAGAAATGCTTAAATAGGTGCTGTTGTCCATTCCTCTAAAATAAAAGGGGGTGGTTAAAATAATAGGTTATGTTAGCGTTCCTATTTTAATTTCTTTTAGACTTAATAATATAAAACCATTCTTTCAAAATAAAACCAAGAGGTGTTCTTTATGAGAATAAATAAACTATTAGTCTTAGTTAGCTTATTGATTTCTATTCTTGCATTAACTGTAGCAAGCCAGATTTCCCAAGTGACAAGCACTATAAGCTTTGAAGATGTAAAAACATGCAATACTATTTTTTATGATGAAGTGCAGAATGTATATGGCAATTGCATATATTACCATAATTACACAAGCTGCTTAAATACTTCTGGACTGAATACAGACTGCTCTTTAAATCAGATTCAAAGAAATTTCACATGCAAAACAGGAGAAGATATTGTTAAAAAGAATTCAACAGAATGCAAACCATTAAATAAATTTATTGTATCGATTAATAAAGGCTCTTTAATTGAGAAAAAAGAAGTTGATTTTTCTAGTTGGGGTGTTTGTGTACAAAGCACTGAAAATAATTGCTTAGCAATTACATGCGGAACTTTAAAAGGTGGCAGTGCAAGAAATGGCATCTTCAATGGTTGCGATGGTGGCAAGTCATGCCAGAAATTTTTGTTCTGTCCAGATGTAATTAAAGTGCTTTACAAAGATTCTAGAGACGACTTTGTAGCAGAAGATCCTACTTTCAACTTGCCTAAATTAGCCTATAAGGAGGTGAGACAATGAAAAAAGCAATGATTTGGATTTTTGCATTGTTTTTCATACCATTAGCATTTGCAGATACAGGAAATGATATTCTCCATAATTCTACGTGCACATGGAATCCTCACAATCTTTCTCTTTGTAACAACACGAAAAGCATTATTGGGACTGACTTATATGGAATAATAACGGGAAACCCTATTTTTAGTGCAACAGGAGGATTAACAAAAAGTGGTTATGTTGAGTTTGATGGGAATGATTATATATATTTTGGAAGTGATGAAGCTATATTACATCATAGAACTAACGACCAGAATTGGTCTGCTCTATGCACTATTTCTACAACAGGCATTACTACTTCTGCCGAGATGGCGGTAATATTTGGAACAATACCAAGTAAAGGAGATGGAGATAATGGAGGATGGGGAATATTTATAGATGATAGGCCTGGAACTGATACTGTAGGCTGCGCACTTTCCATAGGCAATGGGTTTAATTTGTTAACTCAAGGAGCAATAACGTTAGTCAATGATGGCAAAAATCACAGTTTGGCTTGTGTTTGGAATAAAACAGGAGCTCCAGGACATTCCGGCACTTTTTGGCTTGACGGTGTGAAACAAGCGAATAATACAGTTGCCTATGCACCAAATAAAGCACCTTTTAATTTGACTATTGGAAGTGATAGCGCAGGAATTAGCGCAGCGTTTGGCAGACAGAATTATACAGGAAAAATAAGTGAATGTAAATATGTAAATCGTTCTCTTACAGGAGCTGAAATAGTTCATGAGTATAATCAAACTTGGAATGGAACAATTAATCAAGAAACTGGCACTACAGTAGGTTCAGATACAACTCCACCAGAGATAACATATTATAATTTATCATCAAGTGACGATGGATGCGAAAGTTGGAATACCAACAAAAATACTGCATGCAGCACTTCAGACCCAACTCCAGTGGTACAATTTAATACCAGCGAGAATGCTTGGTGCGCAATAAGAGGTAATAGCTCTGCAACTTCAGGCCAAAACTATACAGAGATGGGAAGCTCCAGAAACTGTACAGGAGTTGCTTCTGGCGAAGGCACAAGAGAGCATTTCTGCACATTAACAAACCAAGATGAGTTAGTTTATGATACATCTTATATCCATATAAGCTGTAAAGATGCAAGCAACAATCAAAATAGGTCAGGAACAAGCACAAGCGGTGCCTTAAAGGTTTCTGTAACAAGTTTAGAGACTGATGGCAGAAATTCTATAGGAATAGGCATCCAAAATGCTTTGCTAAGTGGCTACACTAACTACACTGATTTGCAGATATATGCAAGAAATCTTAGTAATGGACAAGTAAAAGGAACTTTTGATAGAGCTGCAAAGAAAGGCAGCAAGATGTGGGCTTTCAACAGAATTGGAGTTTCTGATAGCCATGTGAATATGTTTAATCTGACTCCCGTGTTGTATACTTTTGAGTTTGCGAACAAAACCTCTAGCAACATTACTTTAGAGGTTGAGAAGCTGATTAACGCAACCAAATAGCTTAGGAGGTGATGACAAAGAGGTGCTTAAATTGTTAAAAAACAAAAAAGGTGAGTTGAGCTTTATTGCATTACTTAGCTTACTTTTTAGTTCTGTACTGATTGTTAGCGCAATAGTCCTTAATTCTACAGATAACTCTAGTTTTAATGTAACTTTGAATGATACATTTCTTAATATTTCTATACCTAATGAATCAATTAATTTAAACCAATCAATAGAAAATATAACTACAATAAATGAGTCAATGCAAATTAATGAAAGTCTTAATTTAACAATTCCTATAGATAATGTAACAATACCAAACCAGCCAATAGTTATTAATGAAACAAAAAATTTAACTTTACCTATAGAAAATGTATTACCATCAGATACAACTCTTAATCTCCCAATAAATGACACATTAATTAATCAAACAAATATAACAATAACTAATCAAAGTATTAATCTAAGCGAAATCTCGATAAATACAACTTTATCAAATCTCACAAATAATTCTATTGTAATAGAAAATCGAAGTAGTAATTTTACTGGTAATATATTAACGTTAGCAAAAGTATTCAACGAAGATAATTTAGATTTTGACAGAGAATTTAGGTTACGATATTTAAATGAGCATAAAAATTTCTCATATATAGACTTTAAAAGGTTAACTGGTAGAGATGAAGTGGTCTTTAGTGTAGGTGCAAAAAATGATAACATTAAAGGATTTAATGTTAATAATAAAAATTTTGTTATTGATTTATTAGGATGTAACAGCTATGAAAGGTATTGTATTTTTAGAATTAATGGAATTCCTACAAAAAAACTGCATAGCATAAAAGATTTTAGGAATACAAGGAAGAATTCTTTTGACCTTGATGAGTTATACATTATAAAAATTAATTCAATTGAGTTTGATTTTTGTGATAATAAAAGATTTTGCCATTTAGGTTATGAAGGATATCATATTGTTAACGTTTCGATTGAGAGAAAATGAAAAAAGAAAAGATAAAACTTATAGTTTGTAATCGAAGTGCTTATGCTTCTGTCTCTGTTGCCAATGTCGATAGTGACGACTATCCTGAAATTGTTGTTCCTTCTTTATATGGAATTGTTGTATTAGATTACAATCAAGCAAATGGAAAACTAGAAAAGAAATGCAACAACACAGACGGCAGACTTTGGGGTTCTGCAGTTATTAGTGATGTTGATAATTGTGATTTTGGAGGTGTTGGTTATGGGGTTTAGAAGATGGTACAAACGACAAAATATGTATGTCAAATGGGGACTAAAAGGGATTTTAGTAAATTTCATTCTGGCTTGGATAATAGGATTTTTGCCTTATAGTCTATCTGAAAATTCTTTTTTGATTTATATTATTATATTTCTTCATCACATCCCAACTTTTTTTGCAGACATTATGGGGTTTTGTTCTGGTGAGGGATGTGTTTTATTTATAATAACATCAGATCCAATTTGGACCATTTTAATTGGATTTTTAGGTGGCGTAATTACTAAATTTATAATTGATAAATTTAAGAAAAAATGATTAAGAAAACTGTATTAATAACTTTATTTGTATTATTAGTTTTATCCAAATTAGTTAGTCCTTATAGCATAGACACACCTAATGAAACTACACATCAGCATATCACAAAAGAAGCAGTTGAGGTTTGGAAATTAATACCTCATGAGATTAAAAATCATACTGGAAATCTAATTAACAGGTCAATAGATGCTGCTTTTACTGCAAAATACCATGTAGGAGATGATGTTATAACTGGTAGTGGAGAAGAAGATAAAGATTTTTGGGTTGATACAAGTTGTTTAGCTCCACATTTCTGGCAACCAGATGTGCCTAGTCATTTTTTAACAGGGGATTATGATAGAAGCCTGCATACTGGTCTTTGTGTGTTTGGTCCTAAAACTCTTCTTGGTTTTGGAAGTTCATACAAAAGATCACTTGATTTATGGAAAACAAAAGTTATACCATTATATTTGAAAGGAGAAATAAACGAATCTTATTATTGGCTCGGTAGAGTAGCTCATTTATTAGAAGATGCCTCTGTACCTGCACATATGCATTTAGATTCCCATCTGCCTTTAATCGATGGTGATTATCTGGAAGATTATGCAGCTAATAAATCTATATATCTTTCTTATGACGGGAATGCTTATTCTAACAAACAATATAATTATGAAAATTTGATAAATAACTTTAATTGGTCTAGTGTAGATTCAAGAGATAAACAACATATAGAATTATTTAGATTATTTTGGTACACCGCTCAGAAGACACAATATTTTGCTTCTAAAGATGAAGAAAGAAATTTAACATATTATTTATTAAATGGAACTAGTAAAACTTGGGATTGTGATGGAACTGCCGACTTGAATCTATGGAAAGATGAAGGCTATACGTCTTGTTCAAATTTCACAACAAAAGCGCAATTACCTGCTAATGTATCGAGAGTTGCTGATGCTACAATTCCACACGCAATGAAAGCAGTGGCAGGATTGTATAGGCTATTTGATGATGCAGTAAGAATAGACTGGCCTACAGAAAACCATGACTACAGAAGAACTGGATTTACTTTATTAAAAGGCGATTTGACAAAGAAAGAAGACGTTAGAAACCAATTAGACTTCTTCTTAAACAATGCAACAGGAACAGAGCAAGTCATGAAGCCAAGTGTAGCAAACTTAGATGGAGATGATTTTATGGATATGGTTCTTCTTGTTCACAAGACTAGCTATAACGACAGAACAAGGATGTACACTGTATCAACATCAAAGAATATTTTTGGAATTAAAAAACCAGATAGGAAATACAAAGATATTGACGTTCTTGGTGGAGCTGCTTATTTTCCTCCTACTTTAGCAGACTTAGATGGTGACGGCAAAAAAGAAATCGTAACTGGAGTCAGAAACGGAACTGTTTATGCATATTTCATCAATGGCTCTAAATTAGATATAAAATGGAAATATCATCTAGAACCTAGATTTTCTCCTGTCTCTGGAATTGATGAAGTAAGCTTTAATGGAGGAAGTGCCGTTGACGATATAGATTTGAATGGAGATATGGAAGTTATTGTAGCTGATGTCTTTGAAAGTGATGATGATTGGTTAGGTAAAGTATATGTTATAGATGGGGGAACTGGAACAAATCAGACTAGCTACAACTTAGGTAATGGAGGCACATACGCTAGTGTTTCAATGGCTAATGTTGATTCTGATGATAACCCAGAAATTATAGTACCATCCTTATATGGAATTGTTGTATTAGATTATAATCAAGCTAATGGCAGATTAGAGAAAAAATGCAACAATACTGATGGAAGATTGTGGGGCTCTGCTGTTATAGCTGATGTTGACAAAGACAATGATTATGAAATTGTTTACGTTACAGCCACTACTTCTTGCGATATTGGAAGAACTTGCACAAATCAACTTCATGTTGTTAATCCGTTAACCTGTGCTGATTTGCCGAATTTTCCAATTACATTTACAGATTTGCCTAGGCCAACACCTACTTTAGCCAATCTCGATAATGATTCTAATCTTGAAATAATAGTCTCTTTAGAGCAATCTGTTGATGGATTGGGTTCTATAAAGGCAATTGATGGTGTAACTGGTGCAATTCAATGGACTTATAACGCAAGCAATACTTTACACCCAGGTTTCGTAAGCCCAAATATTGCAGACATAGACAATGATGGAAATTATAACGTTATTCTGGGTGAAAATAATGGAAGCACTGTTTATATTCTAAACCATACAGGAACTTTATTTTTTGACTACAAAGTTATCGGTTTTATGGATAACGGTATTGCAATTGCTGATTTGGATAATGATAATGTTGCAGAAATCGCTTTCAAAAGAGCAGCCTCCCCTGAAACTGTATTTGTAAGCGCATCCGCGATAAATACACCACCAGAAATAACAAAAATAAGCAATGTAACTGCAATAGCTGGCGATTTAATTAATATTAGCCAGTTAGTTTCTGCTTCTGATGCAGAAGGAAATGGTGTTAACCTATTCTACAGCTCACCATTCAACTCATCGGGTCAATGGCAAACAACAATTAATGATACAGGAAATTATTCAATTCTTGTAGAAGCTTCTGATGGTAATTTAAGCACTTACAATTTTGTTGATGTTATTGTATTTAACCAAACAACTACAAAATTAACAGATAATTTCACGGATGGTTCAAAACAAAAACTATTGAATTTCACTCAAGCAGGCAATTTAACTGTTAAGGTAAGATTGCCAAAAAATGCTACAGTAATTTATTCAAAATTGAAAGTAACTGGATTAGCACCATGAAAAAAATATTTTTAATTGGAATACTTGCATTGTTTTTTATATTTATAATTCCAAATGCTTTAGCTTATATAAATTGCACACCATCAGCATGTCCTTCTGGCTATACCGATAATGGTATTGTATGTAGTGGTTCTACTTGTGAAAGAAATTGTACTGTACCGATATGCAAACAAGATTGGACTCAAATTCACTCGGATACGGTTGTTGGATTTGACGACGCTAGAGTAGAGCACAACGACCAATCAACAGGTTACACACCTACTGATACTACTAAATGCTATAATTTTACTTATGATGGAAGACTCAACGACATCATAGATGTATCAATTAGCGTAACGGACCCTGTTCCCAGCCCTGACTGCGATTCAAATGCCATTGGTGGCTTTTTGGATAATACTCAAACAAGTAATCCATGGTTTAGTGGCATGAGTGGTTATATAGGAAATGTTGGTAGTCCTAACAGCGGAAATCCAGAATATGACTACCTAGTAAGTAAAATGCGAGCTTGGCATCAAGCAAGCTCAGATGATGCATATCGTGGAAAGGTTAGAGTCCTTGGAAGAATTGAATGTGCTCCAAATACAGTAGCTTGTTCAAGATTAAATGGAACTAATCTTTGTGATACGGATTGCTATAACAGAGCTACTGTAATGTTTATACAGCAAGGATATTACAATGACACAACAACAGATGATACTGAAGCTGACAAAGATACTCAATTTTATAACGATAAAGAATGCGGCGACAATTTGGGTGGTGCCAATGACTTTGTCAGTTTGAACAGGATACGAAATGCCAAATATTTTGTTTATGAATCAACTACAACAAATGAGAGCAGTTTAATAAGCTGTGACAGAATTCATGAAGCGCCTTCTGTTTCAGGTGTTATGGTTTTACCAGCAATACCAAATGCAGGACAGGATTTATTGTGCAATTATACCTATTCTGATCCTGAAAATTTTACGGAGCAGAACTCAAGCTATGAATGGTGGAAAAATAGCATTAATCAAAATATAAATTCGCAAA
Source organism: uncultured Methanosarcinales archaeon (assembly GCA_964607225.1). GTDB lineage: Archaea > Nanobdellota > Nanobdellia > Woesearchaeales > GW2011-AR4. The sequence goes on from CAZSIU010000002.1 coordinate 14,656, forward strand.
CATTGTCAAAAACTAATTTAACGCTTGGCGACCAATGGTATTGCAAAGTAACGCCAAGTGATGGGTTGCTATTTGGAACACAAGCACAAAGCACAAATACAGTAACTATTAGAAATGCAACACAAAATCCGATTTTATACATAAACAATAGTCAAGCTTGGAATCGAACAGGATATTTCGGTAATGTAGAAAATGTACTAGATTTTAATCAAGAATTGAATAATGCTCTGGCAAATTGCAGCGAGGATACTGAAGGCTTTTGTAATGTTTCTCTAACATTTTCCTCAAACAATTTTGGTATTTTAAATTTATCTGATTTCGGCATTTATTACACTCAAGGTAATGTAAGTGTAGTTGTATCGCTTAAGATAGAATCTATAACTGAAATGTACAGCAATGGAACTCTTAAAATCTTTGAATTTGTTATTTTGAATGATGGCGATGCAACAGTTACAGACGTTCAATGGTGGTTTGATACAAATGATAGCTACAGAATAAACAGCACTTCAAACATAAGCTCATTAGCTGTGAATGAAAGAGCATTTGTTTATTTGCAATATAACTATTCTGATGAAGGAAGCTATAATGTAAGAGCAAATGCAACTGGTATAAGCCAATCAACTACTGTAAGCACTTTATTTAGCTCTAATGTTGGCGTAGGAGATTTGGCAATAACTAGCTTTGATGACTTAAGTATAGCTATAGCTAATGTTATATTTGAAATACAAGCTAAAAATAATTTAGGAGATAACATAACTAATGTAAATTGGTCATTAACAACTGGAGATGGATTTATTATAAACTCTACTAGTCCATTTACTTCTATAAAGCCAAACGAAACTGTATTTATATTTGTAAATTATGACTATGGCAAAAGCGGAACATTTAGCTTAACTGCTTCTGTAACAAACGGAACTTACTCTGACTCTAAAAGCATTACTCTTGATGTAAAGCATATAGAAGCATTTAACTTAAGTGTTGTGAATGAGTCTAACACAAAAAGAATATTTGAGTTTATAATTAAGAATAACCTAAATACCAACCTCACTAATGTAAATTGGACTTTTGATACTAATAATAGCTATGTGATAAATGGTACTATAACTAGTATATTAAAACCAGATGAACAGATGTTTGTTTATATTGATTACAATTTCACAACAGCAGGAACGTTTAATGTAAATGCAACTGCTAGGAATGGAAGTTTAAGTGATTCAAGTAATCTAACTGTAAGTGCATAACCTAGAGTTGCTTTCTTAAGCTTATAGCAGCACCAATAAAAATCAATACTGTCGGCAATACGCTCATATGATATTTTATATTTAATCCAATTAGGCCAAGGTAGTAGCTGGATATGCCTATAACAGATGCTGATATAAAAATCCCGATTATGAACCTCTCCAGGAACTCGAGCTTTTCCTTCCAATAAAGCATTATTAAATATCCAGGAAAAACAAAGAGCCAGAATAAAGACAAAACAGTCCTTATTAAAACTATTAAATTTTCTTTAAAAAAAGCAATTTTAAATGCAATTATTGATAATAAAAATAATATTCCAATATACTGAAATTCTTTTTTTACTAAGCTAAAAACTTCTTTCTTCAACGCAATCAGCTCCTGGATTGTCATTTTTTAAAATAAAAACAACTTCATTTTGGAAAACCATGCTAACATAGTCTTTTTTGAGCATTTCAGATGCTATTAATAAATTATACTGCGCAAGCGCCTGCTGCCTTGATGCCTTATCAAAAACATAGTAATCAAACTTGCAAATGTCATGGACTCCTTCAAAGAATTCTGCTGGTTTTGATTTGCCAGCTTTCTCAAACCGGAAGAAGCTTTCCTTGGTTACCAAGCCCCCTCCAGAGTCTCCTGGCAACTCCGTATAATAGTGCCTCTTTATCCTTCTTTCCTGCAATGAATTTACAAATTCGTTTGCCCACACCTGATAATGAACCCTTTTTGCATTTCTTAATAAGGCATCTTGGCTGTATATGTCCCCATAAAAGAAATATATTAGTGCATCATTTTCCGTATTTCGACTAATCCACTTAAGGGCTTCCCAGTGGTATTTGTCCATCACCCCTTGGTTAGTTGTTATATCAGTATATGGTATGGAAGGTATAGCCTGAACATCTGTTTGCTTGATTATCGGAAACTTTATGATTCCACTAAGTAAAAATACGAGAATTACAAAAATGGAGGATGTTAAAACAAAATTCCATTTCCTGATTAAAAATTTAAAAATAATATAGAGTCCTAGTCCTAGAAATGCGGATAAGTAAATTGGCCATAAAAATCTTGCCTGAAATGACCTAAAGCCGAAGCCTACATAGTTTAAGAATCCAATAAGCAGCATTGCAAAAGCCAAAATCAAAGATATATGAAGGTTCTTTAATTTTAATACAGAGAATATTATTCCTATTGCAATTGGCAGCAATAATAAGCCAAAACCTGCAATATATAGCACAGGAGTCCCAAAGGATACAGGCTCTGCATTGAAAGAATATGGCTGATCTTTTGCCCATGTATTCTGGAAAATTACCAAGTAATAGAATGAAATCAAAAAAGAAACAGCAAAAGCCGCCATTATTGCCTTAATATCCTGCTTCTTTATACCTTTAAATATAAATCTTATCCCAAAAAATAATATCAAAAATATTATGGCAAAAATTGTTGCTGTGGCATGAATCAAAGTTATTGATGAAAGGGCTATCGCTATTATAATGAACGATTTGTCCAAATCCATTCTCATGATACTCCAGAAAAAGAAAATCAGAAATGACTGGGATAGGATAGACGGCCAATGCCCCCATACAAAACCTATGGTTATCGGACTGGAAAAAATTAGCATGGATAAAGGCGCCGAGAGCAAAGCAACTGCTTTGCTATAATCTCTTATTATAAAATACATTACCAAGCTGCTTAATATTGGAAAAATAGTTACCAAGAAGTACATAGTGTCATAGGTTTCCATTCCGGACAGATATGATAAAATAACAGCAAGATGATAGGAAACCGGCGGATACCTTCCAACAACATTTTCAAGGCCCAAAGAAATGTAATTTGCTTCATACCTAAAGTTCCCCATATCCTTAATTGCTTCCGCTCTTACCTGATGCTGGAAAGCGTCAGAGGCACCATAGCCAAAGGGGAAATCATGCTTTATCTTATGGTCAAATAGATTTCCAGGGCCTAAAAATAAAATAACGCTAAAAAATAGCACTAAAAGAACCTTTTCTATGTCAACTTTTATTTTTACCACCACGCCGCTTTGTATAAGAATATCCTAAAAATGCAACAATCAAGGATGATGTCACTATAGTAATTAATAAACCTTTCCTAAACGAAGCAGGTTTATATTTGAATGTTATTTTATCGTCTTTGTCAACGAAAACAGCAGTTATTATGCCGTTAGCCTTCAGAATTTCTTTTTTATCTTTTCCGTTGGCTTCCCACCCCGGGAAACTAGAGAATCTTTCGCTTAATACCAAAAATCCCTTTTTACCTTTTACATTATACGTTGCTTTATTGTTCTCATACTCTATTACTTCAATCTCTTCGAAATGCCCATCAAGCTCTTTAAATAAATTTTGGATTTCATCCTGGCTTATAGAATTTTTATTGCTAAACATATCCGGAAGTAAAATTCCACCATTGTCAACATAGCTTCTTAATTTTGTAATCTGGCTATCATCCAATTCAGTAATAATTATAGCATCATATTTTCTCAAATCTGAAAGCGTATGCTGGTTTAGCGGTTTTTCCCCCTGAATTATTACAACATTATTGGGGTTAAAATTATTGTCCAATAATAATGAGTATATCAGCTGATTGCTGTTTTGCTGATTTCCTATTGTTAATATGCTTTTATCAACAAAGTAGGCGCGAGGCATAAAATAAAGATTTTCATAAAGGTAGGGACCAGACGCTTCCCACGGCTCACAACCTTTGCATACTTCAAATTTGTCTATGAACCTTAAACCTTTGATATCAAGCTCTTTGTCCGAAATAACATACTTATTGTTGAGTATGCCCCATAATTTTGCGGGATTTGATTGCTGTGCTATTGACAAGTATTTCAAATAGTCATTGAACCATATTCCGCTTCCGCCCTTGATTGTCCCTATGCCTAATTGGGATAGGTAATTGTATCCTGAGGCTCCAACTAAAGTTGATAATGCAAGGTTTATCGTCCGAAATGTGCTTGCGTCTTTGCTTATATAATCATTAATCGGTATTTCCTTAGGCTTCACAATCAATGTTGCTTTCGGCATGGTTTGCAAAAACAGCAGTTCAACAGCTATCAAAATTATTACGCTAATAAAAATTATATTTTTTTTATTTATTTTAATTACATTGCAAACCTTATCTTTCAAAATAATAAAACCTGCGCCTGCCAGAATTGAAGAAGAAAATGCTGTCAGGAATAATGCTCTTTCTATATGCCTTAATTGGTTGAATACCGGAAGCTTGTAGAAAATATCAGCAACAAGCCCTTTCATTGCCATGAGAATTGAGAATATAAGCAGGGCAATTGAAAACATCACATACCTCTTTTTGTAATTATAAAGGCCAAACAGCAGCAATATAAATCCAGCAATCCCTACGGCAGCGGATATCCCTTCCCCTACAAGATTTGTCATTAATATATGCACAAAGTTGCTCAACTCTATAGGATGGCCGAGATATTCCTGGTAAGAGACACCTTCCGAGCGGTTGGATAAATCCATGAACTCAAAACCAGGCAGCAGCTTTACTGCGGAAATGCCGAATGCGACCAAAAGAATAATTACCAAAGAAAATACCAATTTTAATGTTCGTTTTGGCAGATTCCTTCCGAATAGATAAAACAATGCATAAATGCCAAACAACACTATCTCATAAGGTATCAATAAGGTTCCTCCTGCGAATAGCTGCAATGCAATAAAAACTCCAGACAGGATGGAATATTTTGCATAGTCCCTTGACTGCAGGGCTTTTATGAAGAACATAAATGCAAACGGTATTAGGGAGTATCCAGCCAGAACATTAAGGTTCCCAGTTATGACAAAAGAGTGCATATAGCCGTTAAGCATATAGATTATTGCCGATATAAAAGCGCCTTTTTTGTTATCATAAAAGGCTAAAAACAGGAAATACATTCCCAGACCGGCTAAAAAAAAGTAAGTTATAGTTGCTAAATTCATAGCTACGAAGATATCCCTAAATAAGACAATGTACAGAAAGTTAAAATCAAGAAAATAATATTCGGGTTGCGCATATAAAGGCCTTCCCGAATAATAATAAGGCGTCCACAAGTGCAATCCTTTGTATTTGAAGAGAGACTCTTTTACGTTATGGGAAACAAAAGTTACATCATTAATATGATGTATATTGTTCATTATTTTTGATGTACTCAAAATGCTATGCAGGAAAACAATACTTATCAGAAACAGCAAAATAATAAAAAGTAGACTCTCTTTGTCGGATTTAGAGAATACATTTTTAAGCATATGTGTGTTGATTCAGGAGTATTTATTAATTTTTTGAGTATCCAATCGATATAGTAAGTGACACAAATTTTAGGACAATTTATTTGTCACTTACTATCTCAGAAAATGACACAAATGTCCAATAATTAATGTCATTTTCTAATATATGAAAAATCTTTTAAACCAATGCATTAAACTACAAAATGCCATATAAAATGAAAATAAAGCTCGCACCCATATTAGTCTTGGCTTATTTTTTGCTAACATTGGTGATATCCCAATTTAAAATTTACCCCCTTATATTTTTTGCCTTTGTGGTAGTTCTTGGCTATTTTACCAATATCAAGAATGGCATTAAGAACCTACTTTATTTACTTTCTGCACTGTCTGCTTTTCTCCCTTTATTTGCCATATTTCTGATATACCTGCCTTTCACAGTTTTCGGGATGCTGTTAAAGGAAAGAAATTTTATAAGAGACTATATCCTGGGATTTGCGATTTCTTTTATACCTACTACAATTATCTACCTTATCTCAACTTACTTATCCATCCCCCTAAATATTGCGATAATTGCCGTTCTTGTGTATTTATTGCCTGTCATGGTTTTTGCAATTTTGAGGGAAAAATCAATCAAAGCATTCGAACTGAGCAATAGGGAACTTATTTTTTTCTTAACATTTCTTTTTTTTGCAACGGTTGTTGCTATAAACATAGTTGATGACAATAACCTATTTATGGCGAATGCGGCAAGGGAATTTTACAGGATACAGCTTGCAGTAGAGGGCATAGGAGAAAACGGCTTAATTCCAATTTATAACCCAGGAATAGGTCATGGTGAAGACACTTACCTATGGATACCACCAGCAAATATAATCCATTTTGCAACATCAAACCTTTTGCTTAAGTTTATTGATCCTCTGCTTTTTTATAATGCACACTCGTTTTTTCTGTTGTTTATTTTTATTTTAAGCCTAAGCTTTCTCTTTTCAAAATTAACAAATGACAAGTCAAATATTGGCATACTGGCTGTCATTGCAGTAAGCCTAGTTACCGGTCTAAATTTTTTCATACTGCAGTCTATAGAGGGCTTAAAGGCATTTACCGGCTATCCTATAGCCACATTGCTTGCTGGCATAATTATAGGCAACCCAAAAAAATTCAGCGAATTTGTAGTGATAATGTATCTATCCGCTTTGATGCTACTTGTACATCCATCGTTGGGTTTTGGTACAACAATCTTTGCAATAAGCTTATTCTTTTTCACAAAGCTATACTATTTTAAAGACAGAAGTGAGCTCAAGTATTTTTTTAAGTGGATTATGGACAATAAATTGAAGGTTATCATAATCTTAGCTTTGATTGGATCATTGCCATTATTTTATGTATCGACTCCATCAATTTTCAAAGATTTTCTTTCGCAGACAGCAAGGTTTAATTTCACGCTGGAGCTTTTTAAAAATACATTTACCTCATTTTACGCAGAGTACCGCACTAATGAGTTTTCCTTTTTGTCATTTAGTTTTCCAGGCTACCCTGATGTTAACAGAATAGACGACCATAAGTTTGGATTTTTTATTTCAGTTATAGGACTAATATCATTTTTTTTGCTGATGTTTTTATATAGGTCCAAATCACTAAAAAACTATCGAGTATTTGCATTTGGCTATTTGTTCCATCTCTTTTTGCTGTCCTTGTTAACGGTATTTGGCGAGAGGGTCGGAGGATTTTTTAAGACTCCCGGGCTTTACTTGCTGGTGTTATTAGGAGCGTCTATACTTGCCCTAATTTACGTGATAAGCAATAAAAATGCAAAATTAGCAATGATTGCAATTATAGTTGTGTTTGCCGCATTTCTTCATATGATGCCTTATGCAAAGCAAAACATTAGCAACATACACAGGGAAGGTTTTATGAGCGGCGATATTTATAAGAACGAACTGGATTTCATAAGCCAATTGCCCGTTGACGGAAGAATATTGACTTATGGACTTTTTGACAATGTTGTTGATTATGGAATAAATTATATCACTGGAAGATATGGATCAAGAAATGAAAAAACATCGCTTCAGAGTGCAAGAACACCTCACGAGAAGATACACGACCAAAATTCATTTGGAGATCCAGGAGTCATAATTGGTAAGTTTGGAGCAGAGCTTTCCAATTACCTCAAAGCCGGCGGCTACAAATACGTATTTATGAACATAGCACACCCTGTGGCCAATTACGTCTTAGCCCAAATATATCCTAATTTCTCCTATCCTATCTATCAGAATGGGCCTTTAGTGATTTTAGTGGTAAATGATACTTATTATGCTGAAAAAGTGAACTTGGTGGAACAAGTTGATGATAGAATCTATAAACAAACTGGTGGGTACAAATATACGACTATTGGCAGGCATTACGATTATGATTATAGTGGTGCACAATTTGAGACTGAACCAAAAGAACCAGAGCCATTAAGATTTGAGAGATTATCTCCTGAGAAGGTAGGGATTTATGGAAACTTCAGCGATGGGGGCTGGGTTGTTTTCAAGGAACAGTACTTTGCGAGGTGGAAAGCTTATATGGGTGGAAAGGAAATTCCGGTTTTTACAAATAATCATGAGATGATTCTGCTAAGAACCATTAGCGGAGATACGATTTTGCTTGAATATTCTTTGCTTCCTATAGAAAAATTCATTGGTATTGTCTCTTTAGCCGGATTTTTGTTCTTCTCCCTGTTTGTTTTATTTCTGGTCAGGCAGGGGTCTTTAAATGCATACAGTCCAGAATAATAATCAAGACGCTTATTTGCCAGTAAGACTTTCTTTTAGCTTTTGAGGAACAAAAAAACAATTTTTAAATCTCCCTTCATCAAACTCCGCAAATTTCATTTGCTTAGAGTCAAAGCCGTAAATATAATATCTTCTCTTCAAAAAGAAACTTTTAATTTTTGAGAAGTTACTCTCATTGTACTCTATAAGGAAAGATGGAGAATGCATCTTTATTGTTTTGACGCAGCTATACAAAACATCTAACTCATTGCCTTCCACATCAATCTTCACTATATCGGGGCTTAGTTTTAAGTCATCAATTTTTATCGTAGTGACAAAAGTTTCTTTATATTTGAACTTGTCTGCTATTTTCTTGCCAAATAAAGATTCTATGTTCTTCTTTAATAAACTCAAATTGGCGGAAGTAGCGGTGTGCATAGCATAAAAATAATAAATGGGGGTATATAGCTTCAGTTTTAGATTACCTTTCCTGCCAACGGCACGAATAATATAGTTTACGTTTGGAATCTCCGATTTTATTCTTTCAAGCCTTTGCCTGTGCAACGAGTTTGCTTCTATAGAAAAAATTCTCCAGCCCTTTTTGAGTTTATGAAAAGATAATACACTTCTTCCGTCATTTGCCCCTATATCGAGGAACAAACCATTTTTTTTATTTGTGAGTTTACAAAGGCCATAATAGTCATCGTCATGAGGCAGAAAAATTGGGAAATTCCGCAGAAAAAACTCAGCAGCAAAAATACCCAGTGGATGCTTCTCAACAATTTTTTTAGTATAATTCCTTAGGTTTTTTATGAATTTTAGAGTCATTTTATAAATTGGTGTCAATAAAAGCTATATGTGAAAGTCTGAAATTCTTTAAAAGCATTTGCATTAAATAAAGTAACTATAAATTTTACTTTAAATAAAATAATCCTTCAGAAATTTAGGTTCAGCCAGTGCGCTTCGCATTTATTTGGACACACCGCATTAAGCACAAGTTGGCAATTATGCATGAATTCATTATTTTGCTTTCGGAACTGGGGTTAGTATTTTAGAGCTAAATGCTTCTACCAAGGCGACTTTTGAAACGGATTTGCATTAAAATTAAAACATAGTAATATTTAATAAGTTGTTATTAATTTATTTCAATTATGCATTGTTTATTTTGTGATTTAGTAAGTGGAAAAAGAAAAAGTCATCCGAATGGCTACCCATTTACAGTAATCAACGAAACCCCAAATACAATTTCTTTTATGGCAATAGATATTCCTGCAACAGAAGATGGTCATTTATTAGTCATTCCTAAAAATCACTTTACATATGTAGAGGATTTACCAAAGTATATCCTGCACGAATTAATTGACCACGTAAGTCTTATCATAAGAGTTTTAAGAAAAACACATCAGGGTTGCAACATTTTGCTCAATGACGGAAAAAGTGCAGGCCAACATATACTTCATGCACATTTCCATGTTATTCCAAGAGATAAGGGGGATAAAATTAAGATTGATGTGTGGAAACGTAAAAGAATTGGTAAGCAGGATTTTATAAAATTGAATGCTAAAATAAGAAATGCTTTAGCAAAGTACAAAGACGATAATTAAGAAGGTATATCCAATATTTCTACTGATGAGCCCTCATTAAATACTTTATTGTCTGCTCCAATTCAACTCCTGCTATGTGCCTTGAAATCTCAGAGTAAAAAAATCCTGGCTTTTTTAATTCTTGAAGGCGGTCATCTTGAAACTGTTCTGGCTTTTTAGCATAATAATCCATCTGCGTTTGACGCAAAGTAAATCTCCAAAGTTTGTCAGCATCCCTTACAACTCCATCTTCTGGGCAAAAAAAGCCAACTCGAGTGTCATGTTGAGCGACAATCTCTACAATCGTTGACTTATATTTCTCTGGATAACCAACTTCTTCCAAAATTCTTTGTGAAATTTCTACTCCTGCTTTTTGATGAAGATCTCTATATCTTTGCTCATTTTTCCTAAAACCCTCAGAAAAAGGCTCATATTTAGGCAGAACTTTGGGTATCAAATCGCCCCATCCGGTATCATGCAATATAGCAGCAGGAATTACAATTGCTCTTTCAGCTTGGATATATTCTAGAAGTTTAAAGGCAAAATACAGGACATGTTCTGCATGTCCAACATCTTCTCTCTTGTCTTGATAAGGAAATGCTTTATCCCAAATCTCTACCTCTCTCGGAGTAAATAAATATCTTATATTGTTTCCTTGGCCACTTTTGTCCCAAGTAGAAAGGTTCATTGGTTTATAGTCTGTTATTAATTTCATTTCATCATCACCTTTGAATTTTACCATATCTCTTGTAAGCATTAATAACCATTCTTAAATCTTCAAATGCCTGAGTAGCATTACTATCTGCTTGATTTACCCTCCTAATAAAATCTTTATAAATGTCTAAGTATCTGTCTTCTTGTCCTTTGTATACTATTCTTCCTTCATATGACATAGTATTAACGAATTGATCATCAGCTAAATGTTCCAATATAATTTCTCCTCGCGAGGTTCTTAATTTTGTTTTGTATTGTGCCTTATTTTGGCTTCTCCAATCAACAACCACTTTACCAGATATATCATTACATTTAAAATCAATTTCTACAAAATCTTCAACTAATGGGTCTTTAATTTTGTTTCTTTGTTCGTATTCAAATGTTGCTCTTATGATATTCAAGTCAGGGATAAAAAGTCTGAGAACACTTAGTACATTAACGCCATTATCTATACAGACACCGCCACCAGATAATTCTTTTGTTAAACGCCAACCTTCTGCATACTCAATAGGGCATGTGAAATGTGCCTCGAAGGATTTTATTCTTCCATATTTTTTCTTTGTTTGCAAAAAGTATTGTATTTCAGGCATAAATTGAAAATGATAAGCTACAACAAGAACTTTACTTGATGATTTGGCAGCTTCTATCATACTTTGGGCATCTTCTAAGTTTGTCGTCATTGGTTTCTCAACTAGCACATGTTTACCTTTTCTAAGAGCTTCTATGGACATAGGGGCGTGAAGATAATTTGGAGTTGCTATTGCAACAGCATCTATTCCTTTATCATTAAACATTTTATGATAGTCCACGAAAAAATTGACTCCTAAAATTTTTGGATCTCTAGATTTATCTACATCTGATACAGCTTTCAATTCTAGCCCATCAAGGCGTTGTATGGCAGTAATATGCTGCCTTGAAATTTGTCCAAGTCCTATTAAACCTATTTTCATCATAACAACTATAATATCTTATTTTCATTTAAAAAATTTTTGTTTATTTATGTCACTTACTAAATAACAGAAAGCTTTAAAAAAGCACCTAGCTACTCCAAGCAGTTGGATTTGTAAAGAAATTGGTACTGTTAGTCATTGTACAAGGTGGTTAAAAATAGAATCAGCAAAGTATTACTTAGAGCAATTTAAGAAAACATTGGAAACTCTTGATCTGACGGACTTAAACAGCATAATAGACTTGCTACTCAAAGCCTACAAGTCCGGAAATCAGGTTTTCATAATGGGCAACGGAGGCTCAGCAGCCATCGCATCTCATTTTGCCTGCGATTTGGGAAAAGGTACTTTAAAGGACCCATATGACGAGAAAGAAAAAAGACTTAAGGTAATATCATTGACAGACAATGTCCCATTAATGACTGCCTATTCAAATGATTTAGCTTATGAGCATGTGTTTTCCCAACAGTTAAAGAACTTACTTAATGCAGGAGATGTCGTAATAGGCATAAGTTCAAGCGGCAATTCCAAAAACGTTTTGAATGCGATTGAGCTGGCAAAGAAAAATAAAGCAACAACAATAGGGTTTGTGGGTTTTGACGGAGGAAAGCTTATAAGGCTTGTAGATTACAAAATCTGGGTTAACAAGTCCGACTACGGAATTGTTGAAGATACGCATTCGATAATGCACCATATGATATGCGCTATAATAAGGGAAAGAACAAAAAAGTAAAATGCAAAACCCCGAATATTCTAAAAGCAAGATAAAGAAAATCATAATCTTAGGGCATACAGGATTCATAGGCAGCAGACTATCAAGCTTTTTTGAGAAAAGCACTAAAGACATAAAGGTTATAGGAAAATCTTTTCCTGAGATAGATCTTACAAAATATGATGATGTCCTATCCCTGAAAAAATATTTTGATATGGACTCTGTTGTGGTAATGTGCTCTGCATTAAAGAAAGAGCACGGGGACAATATTGATAACTTTTTTAAGAATATAAACATGGTAGCTAATCTTTGCAGGCTAATTGAAACTAATCCGGTAAGAAAATTTATTTATTTTAGTTCTGCGGCAGTCTATGGAGAGGAAGTACATAACTTGAAGATTTCAGAAGATACCTTAATAAGCCCCACTTCTTATTACAGTTTAGCAAAATATTGCTCTGAAGTGTTACTCAAAAATTCAATAAAAAATGGAAGTGGTGGCAGGCTTACCATTATAAGGCCACCGGTAATATACGGTCCTGGAGACCAGCCTTGTTATGGCCCTTCAGGGTTTGCCAAAGCTGCAATCGATAAAGGCACAATAACTTTGTGGGGAGACGGCACAGAGAAAAGAGAATTTGTATTCGTTGATGATATTGTTGATATTGTTAATAGGCTTGTATTTTCTAATTTTGAAGGAGTACTAAACATAGCAACTGGAAATAGCTATTCTTTTATTGAGGTACTAGAAATCCTCTCGTCTTTATTAGAACACAAAATAAATATTGAGGCTAAGGAAAGGACTAAACAAAAAATAGACCATGGTTTTGATAATTCTAAGCTGATTAAACTATTTCCAAATTTTTCTTTTACTCCACTGGAGCAAGGCATAAAGAAAACAATGGAATCCATTAAGTGTTCAATTGAATAAGATGGCAAACTGCAGAATCTGCAAAAGTAGTAAAGTGTTGTTGTTGCTTGATTTCGGCAATCAACCGGTTTGCAATAAATTTCTCAAGAAGTCCAAAGAGAAAGAGAAGAAGTACAGGCTTTCTATGGGTGTTTGCAATGATTGCGGTCTAGTGCAGCTTATAGATGCTATTCCTGAAAAAGAACTTAGGCCAATTTACGAATGGGTTACTTATAATGAGCCAGAGAATCATTTGGACAAGGTTGCAGATATTCTTTCTAGGCTTCCGAATATAGACACAAAATCCTCTATCTGCGGACTAAGCTTTAAGGACGACTCTTTGCTAGAACGCTTAAAGAATAAAGGCTTTACTAAAATAACCAGGCTTGACCTGAAGGAAGATTTAGGCGGAATAAGTTACGGCGGCGTAGAAACCGTACAGATGCTTTTAAGCCCCTCGAAAGCAAAAAGTATTGCTAAGGAGAAAGGGAAATTTGATATCGTTTTAGCCAGACACATAGTGGAGCATGCATATGACTTGCACGAATTTTCTGATGCAATTAAGGAGCTGCTTAAGCCGAATGGCTATGCAATGTTTGAAATCCCTGACTGCACAAAACCGCTGGAAATGCTGGATTACTCTACAGTCTGGGAAGAGCATACGGTCTATTTTACGCCTCAAACCTTTAAGGATTCATTCGCATTTTTGGGATTAGAATTAAAAAAATTTGATGTTTATCCATACACTCTTGAAAACTGCATAGTTGCCATAGTGAAACCAGGAGGGAAAAAATTTAAGCCAAATTCAAAAAAGTCTGTTAATGATGAAATTAACAGAGCGCTAGATTTTTCAAAATCTTTTCCAGGAATAAAGGATAAACTCAATCTTCTTTTGTCCACATATAAAAGAACTTATGGCAATATAGCCCTTTTTGGTGCAGGGCACATAGCCTGTACTTTCATAAACCTTCTAGGGCTGAAAGACTATATTTCCTTTGTTATCGATGATAACCCACAAAAACAAGGACTATTTATGCCGGGCACTCATATACCAATATTAAGTTCCTCTTCCGTCTTCGAAAATGACATCAAATTATGCATATTCAGTCTAAATGCAGAGCTTGAAGACAAGATTATAGCAAAAAATAGCAGGTTTATAGAAAACGGAGGAGCATTTATGTCAATTTCGCCAACCAGCGAGTATTCTATCTACAAGCAATTGAATTCTGACACTGCTTCAAAATATAACCAAATAAACGAGGAAGTTTACTATTCAAAAAACGGCATTATTGAAGTTGGAAAAGAATCCGTGAACTTTCTTAAAAAAAAATCAGATGAAAACAAGCGCCAAAGATGCAGACTATGCACGCATAAAGATGTTGATGATAAGTTTCATGAGATGTTTATTGTTCATACCAAAGGGACTTACATCAGGCCGCATAAGCACCTTAATAAAGACGAATCTGCTCACATAATAGAGGGGTCTGGTTATCTGGTAATTTTTGATGATAAAGGTGGGATAGTAAAAATACTTTGGATGGGGGATTATGCATCAGGCAATGACTTTTATTATAGGATTAATGAGCCATATTTCCATACCCAATTCATCACTTCTGATTATTTTATATTTCATGAAACTACAAGTGGGCCTTTTAGGAAGTCGGAGACAGTTTTTGCGCCTTGGTCACCAGACGAAAACGATAAGGAAGGCATAAAAAAATTCATGAAGGATATGGAAAAGAGCATAAAGCAAAAAGAAAGCTAACTATTTAGCTCTTTTGCCAAAATTTATCTCAAATAACAATCTTGTTACCAAGGCAATAATTCCAACAAGATTTCTAAAGCGGAAACACATTGTTTTATTATGATCCAATTCTTTATTATAAATTGGAACTTCTTTGTAAGAATAACCTCTTTTCAACAATCTAATCAAAATTTCAGCCGGCAAGGCAAAGCTGTTTGTTGTTAATTTAACTTTTTGAACTGACTTTGTTTCATAAGATTGCAAAGTCATATAATGTTTAAGTCTCAACCCAAACAATAAATTTAACGTATTTACGAAGAACACGGACATAATTCGCCTGAATAAAGGCCTTATATCTTGGTTTGCTATGTATCCTATCACCACCGTGTCTGTTCCAACATTGGACATAAATTTTTTTATGGAATCTAAAGTCATATTATCAGGTCCAGGAAGCAACATTACATAATTTTTTGTAGCATTCTTGATGCCTAACCTATAGTTATAGCCTAAATTCATATTTTTTTTATTATGAAAAGGCCTTATACCAGAATGCTTTTTTGCAAAATTATCAATTATTTCTCCTGTCCTGTCAGTGCTTCCATCATCTACGATTAGTAATTCATAATTGTCAAAGACCTCATTAACTATCTTATATATATTTTTTAGAGTTTTTTCCAGTACCTTATCTTCGTTGTATGCAGGTATAATGATGCTTACTGATTTTTTCATATTGGATTATACTTTGAAGAATCTGAATTTAATTTATAAAGTTTTGCACTTTAGAATTTAACTATGATTAACATCTGCTAACTTATCCCAAACTGGTTTCCAGTAAGTTCTAGGCTCATCTCTTTTATATACATATTGAGTAGAATAAAGCATAGGAAAAGCAGCCTCCAGATCTTCTAAACTTTTAAAAGAAATGTTTTCTCTAGCAAAGTGGACTTCATATCCCTTTTCCAGAAGAAGTTTAAGAAAACTGAAGTTTAACTTTCCGCTATAGAAAAATTGCTTTAAGGTAAAGAAAATGACACCATCCACATTATCAGGCCTGGTTTGGACTTTGTCTTTAATAACTGCTTGAGAAGCTAATGATTTAAAATCTTCGCCTGTATAAAATATTATCTTTCCCCCTAAATCACCTGCCTTTTTGGACATAGCCAAATGCTGAATAGGTTGGGGAACATGCTTTACATATCCAATATCAATGCA
The DNA here is from genome assembly GCA_964607225.1 of uncultured Methanosarcinales archaeon. Taxonomy (GTDB): domain Archaea; phylum Nanobdellota; class Nanobdellia; order Woesearchaeales; family GW2011-AR4. The sequence goes on from CAZSIU010000002.1 coordinate 30,702, forward strand.
CGAGTAATAGTTCTTCATTTATATACGCCTCTTTTTCGTATTCGAATGCCATCTGGGAGAGTGGTGAAAGCCTAAGTAAATCAAAGAATTCCACTAAGCCTTTTGAGCCGCATGGTGAAAATATGCTTTTATACCTCATGTTTAAAGTCCATCTAGTTTCATCTTCTTTGTTGACATGAATTCCATGTACAAGGCCTGGCCAGAAAAATACTGCGCTTCCAAAAGGCACTTCCAAATTTTCTCCTTCATTGGATGCAAACTCGCTAAAATCTCTAAAGCCGGAATCTGAATTTTTAAGCAACTCCAATGCCTCATTTACTTTTTTATGTTCAACAATGTACATACTTTTAGTCCCATAGACATCCACTAAGGGTAGCCAAACAACAATCTCAAAAGGGGAATTTAAAGGGGAATCCCTATGAGTGCCAGTAGCATCAGGGTCATTAGGCTGTTGAATAACCAAATTTGTAGTTTTTTGCGTCACGATGTCAGGACCTACAAATTCTGTAATTGATTTCTCAAAAGCCTCAAATACAGTTTTACCAACATTTAAGTTCTCTGTGCAGTACTTGATAATCTCTAATCTCTTTTCATTTAACGCTGATCCTTTTAAGCCATATTTGTGGAATTTGTTAAAGAACTCATCCATGTCCTCATTTTGGTACTCAACTAACTGTTTTGATTTTTGAAATATTTTTTCTTTTAGTTCAAAAAGTTTACTTTTATTTTCAGCAGGGATAATGTCATAACCCTTTTCCAGAAATCTTTTCATATTCATTGAGTTACACCTTTGCAGCTAAAAAAAGTTCTTATGGAGTCCTTCCTGCTCTGGCTGTTCAAGCCCCATCTCTTCACAATACTCATGAACAGGTCTGCCGCTTTCTATAATATCCCACAACAATTTAACATGCCTCTCATAGTTGCATGGATTTGGACAAAACCTAAAATCAATTTTATCGCTTATATTCTTACGGCTTTCTTTATACCATATATCCTTAAATGATTCTTCCTTTATGTTGCCTATAGACGTAACAGGGCGATTTTTCATATAGCAACATGGATATACATTTCCATCTGGGGTGATTGATGATAAGAAATGCACTGCATAGCATTTTTCGTATTTCCTTACTCTATTTTTGTCATCCATCCATTCAAAACGATGCCTTGGATAAGACACTTTAAAATTTTCTGTCTCAAGTTCTTTGCATTTCTCCAAAAGCTTTAATGTCTCATCAATCTCTATCCTTGTACTATCATCCCCCGGTTTTTGAAAATAAGGCCTTATGCGGATATAATCTACGCCTAGTTCTTTGCTAAGCTTTGTTGCTCTGTACGCTCCGTGCAAAGTTTTAGGACCAATGAGAAAGCAGGTTGCAATAGTGACTTTACTCTGCTTGGCTTTCCTCTTTTCTATTAGACGCTTGATATTGTTCAGTACAGTAAAAAATATCTGACCAGGCACTCCATGCGTAATCTGATACATTTGAGGGCCATCAGCATCCAAACTAATTCTTATCCATGTGCAGCAGTCAATCATAGCATCTAAGCATTCTTCTTTTAGTATATGGCCGTTTGTATACATTCCAATGTCCAGGCCCATTGATTTTGTATACCTCAGCACCTCTGCCAAATGAGGGTAAAGGGAAGGATCACCGCCGCCAGCATAAGTGACAGAACGTCCACCAAGTTCCTTAATCTCAGCCAATAGCTTTTTTAAGCGCTCAAAGTCCTGATGGGTTTTATCCATCTGTCCAGAAATTTTGGTTAATTCTCCAGTTCCGCAGCAATGCGGGCATCTGTGATTGCAAAGATTAGTGAGGTCAATATCAAATGCTATGGGAAAAGTTGTTCCTGTGTCTTGGAATTCTTTGATTTTATCCTTATGAAAAAGAAGTTTATGTTCGGTAAAAATCCAATCGTCGCCAGAGCTTTCCTCTAAGATTTGACCCCACCTTTTTTCATTTTTAAGAACCCCCGTTGCTATGTACTAGATTCTAATGAGATATATAAATTTTTTGGTCGCTATTGCGCCGAAGTTTTAGGTTCTAGGAAAGGAAACATTTTATAGAAAAGTTTTTAATGAAGATGAAAAGTATGCCTAAGAAGCATGAAAAAAATGCATACTCTTGTTGTAGGTGGTACTAGAGGAATAGGCAAAGCTTTAGTCAGGTTGCTTGCCAACAAAAGAAACTTAGTTTCGGTTATTGCCAGAAATCACCCTAACCAGGGCAAAGCAGTAAAAGGAGCAACTTATTGGAAATTAGACATAACGAAAGTTGATGCCTTTAAAAAGATGCTTCCAAGAATAATAAGAAAAAATGGAAAACTGAACAATCTGGTTTTCTTTCAGAAATACAGAGGGGATGAAGACTGGAAAGGAGAAATTATGCTAAGCCTTACAGCAACAAAAAATATAATAGAGATTACTCCTACGTTCTTTGTGGATGAAGGCGGCTCAATTGTCATTATGAGCTCGAGCGTAGGACACCTTATATCTTACGACCAGCCTTTAGGCTATCATGTGGGAAAGGCTGGAATTAACCAGATGGCAAGATATTATGCAGTAAAGCTTGGACATAAAGGAATAAGGGTAAACTCTGTTTCTCCATGCGCAGTCCTAAAGGAAGAGACAAAGGAATTCTACCAAAAAAACAAGAATCTCTATAATCTCTACAAGGATATTGCCCCTTTGGGAAGAATGGGAACTTCCGAGGATATTGCTAATGTCATAATGTTCCTTTGCAGCCCAGCTGGTTCTTTTATTACCGGCCAAAACATAATCGTTGACGGCGGCATTTCAATTATAGGACAGGAAGCCCTTGGGAGGAAGCTGATGTCACAAACAGACACGAAAAGAAAATAATCAAAAAGCTATTTAGTTTTATGCCCCTCTTTTATTTTCCTGCTCAATAATCTTTTTCATTCTTCTGACATTGTAATACTTATCATCATCAATATCTTTGATTAACCCATTCTCAAATGCCTGCTTTAGCTCTATGATTGCCTCTTTGACGCTATGCTTTGGTTCAAAGCCTAACTCATTCTTTATCTTATCCGAGCAAACATGATAGGACCTAAGATCATTGGATTCCTCAACTTTAACTTCCACATTTCCAACGACTTCTCTCACTAGGCTGGCTATTTCCAAAACCTTAAGATTCTCGTAGCCTGCATTATAGATTTTTCCGTTAATCTTATCCATAGGGGTTTCTAAAAGTATCTCGAACACTCTTACCATGTCCTTAATATGTATGTTAGGCCTTAGCTGTGTTCCTCCAAAGACAGTTATCTTTCCTTTATTTATTGCAAGATTTGTAATAATGTTTACCACAACATCCAGCCTTTGCCTGGGAGAATAGCCACACACTGTTGAAGGCCGTATTATGACTCCTTTAAAGCTTCCTTTTAAGCGATGCAAAAGGTAATGCTCTATCTCTACTTTTAGTCTGGAGTACTGGGTCAATGGCTCCAGCTCGAGGTCTTCTGTAACATTTTTTTCCTGCTTTATGCCGTATACACTGCTTGTTGACGCATATACAAACTTTTTTACCCCAGCATCTTTAGACAAATCAATAAGATTTATCTGGCCATCATAGTTAACAGAATGTGTAAAGTCTGAATCTAGTTCAGAACTTGGGTCGTTTGAGACGCAAGCTAGGTGTATTATGCTGTCTGCATCCTTTAATGAAGCTTCTACCTCCTTCTTGTTTCTTAAATCCCCTTTTATAATTCTGATATTGGGGTTATTGTCTATGCCTAGTGCTTCCTGGTACTCCTTAACGGAATTCCAGAACCAAAAAGTATCCAATACAGTGACTTTGTAGCCCTTTTTCAATAAGCTGGAAACTAGAGGTGATCCAACGTAACCTGCTCCTCCTGTTACAAGCACCCTTTCCGTTAGCATTTTTATAATATTTTAAAAATTTTTAACAAAATCAATCTTCTTTGAGGTATTTAAACCACTCTTTTGTTGCCTCTGCAATTGTCTCCTCATCCCACACAGGCGTATTTTTCCAGTAACCTATATTATCAAGCATTATTTTTACACCTTCTTCAAAAGATACTTGAGGTTCCCATTTAAGAAGCTTTTTTGCTTTCGTAATGTCTGCATGGGTAGAATCTGGTTCTCCAGGTCTCTTTGGTATATTTATGGTGGGGCCGCCTATTAATTTTGCAAGATAGTTTATGGATTGGGGCTTTCCGGTCCCGATATTAATAACCTCTCCATTTATGTCTGATTCTGCTGCCATTAGGTTTGCCCTGGCAATATCAGTAACATAAGTAAAGTCTCTTGTCTGGTTACCATCGCCTACAATGGTAAGGGGTTTATTATGGATCTTTTGTGAGAGAAAAACCTTAAAGACAGCTCCATAAGTGTCATTTGATCTTGCTCTTGTTCCAAAAACGTTAAAATACCTTAAAGATATCACTGGAAGCTTGTAAATCTTCCCCCAGAAGAGCGCATATTCTTCTGCAATGTGCTTCGTAAAAGCATATGGATGCTTTGGCCTCATTTCAGCATCTTCTAGTGTAGGGTATTTGTCCGGAATTCCGTAGGATGTTGAGGAACCGCTAAAAACAAATTTTTTGATTTTATGTTGTCTGCTTGCCTCCAAAGTCCTTATTGTTGAATTAACATTAGCGTTGTGGTACTTTAATGGTTGTCTGATAGAAGGTACTATATCCGCCAATGCTGCCATATGGAATACGTAAGTAGCCCCATTAAAAGAGCTTTCGTCAAATTCTTGCGAAAGGTCTATCTTATGGAACTCGTAATTTGGATTGTCCTCAAAAATTTTCACATTATCATATTGCCCATTTGACATATCATCAATAGCTATAACTGCAAACCCATTTTCCAGAAGATACTCCACCATATGGCTGCCTATGAATCCTGCACCACCGGTTACTATTGCTTTCTTCATCTTACATTATTAAACTAGCGGGATAACTTGTAATTTATAAATATTTTTATATAACTTTGTAGTCTGTCCATAACGAAAGCTTAATAAAAATAAGTAAAATACCTGCAATCATGAATTTAGTCGTAGGAGTGGACCTCGATAATACAATTGTAAGTTACGATGAGCTACTGCATAGAGTAGCTGTAGAGCATAGTCTCATAAATCGTAGTACTAGAAAGAGCAAACGGCGTATAAGGGATATTATAAGGGAACTTCCTCATGGAGATATGAAGTGGCAAAAGCTCCAGGCATTGGTTTATGGGCCTAAAATGAAAGAGGCCGAGCTAATAAAAGGTGTAAGCAAGTTTTTTAGATTGTGCAAAAAGAATGATGCAAAAGTATACATAATAAGCCACAAAACAGAGTTTGCAAGCTATGACAAAACAAAAACCAACCTTAGATCTGCTGCTATTGACTGGATGGAAAAAAACAAGTTTTTTAAAGATAAGGGATTATCGTTATCGAAGAAAGACGTCTATTTTGAAGCGACAAGAGCAGGAAAAATATCAAAAATAAAAGAGTTGAGATGTACTCATTTCATAGATGATCTCGAGGAAACATTTCTGGAAGAAACTTTTCCAAAAGAAGTGGAAAAAATTTTATATGACCCACACCAGGGGCATAAACATTTGGTTGGAGCAAAAGTTTTTGCAAGTTGGGATGGTATAAATAAATATTTATTCAGTAAAAAGAGTGAGGTATTGCAGAAAGAGGCCATACTTTCCAGAGTGCTTGGGAAAGACATAGCTTCAATAAAGAACATAGGCGATGGCAGGAATAGTAGAGTGTATTTGCTGACATATTCTAATAACCGAAGAGTTATAGCAAAATTTTATTTCTCGCATGAGTTTGACAAAAGAGACAGAATGAATGTGGAGTTTAATAGCTTAAAATTTTTATGGGATAATGGTGTCAGGTGCGTACCAGAACCAATAGACTGCTATAAAAATCATAATTTTGCTTTGTATAGTTATATCGAAGGTGTTAAAGTATCTAATGTGACATCCGCTGACATCCAAGTTGCATCTGGTTTCCTCAGAAAGCTTGATTCGTTGAAAAATGAAAAAAGAGCTGCTGAATTGCCTGAAGCGTCAGAAGCCTGTTTTTCAGTTGAGGACATTGCAAAAAGCATAAATAAGAGGTACAAAAGGTTGGCATCTTTAAGAAATAACAAGAATAACAAACCGCTCCATGAATTCCTGGAAAAGGAGTTTATGCCTTCTTTTCAGGGAATTTTGCAATGGTGCAAATCAGAGATAGAAAGGCATAAAATAGGGTACTCAACAAGAATAGGAAAAAAAGATAGAACACTAAGTCCTTCTGATTTCGGTTTCCATAATGCGTTAAGGGAAAAAAACGGCAGCATAGTATTCCTGGATTTTGAGTATTTTGGATGGGATGATCCGGCAAAAATGATGTCAGATTTCCTATTGCACCCAGGCATGCAACTAACCGAAAAACTAAAGAAACAGTTTATAAATAATATGGCCTACCATTTTCAAGATAAAAATATAACAAAAAGGTTAGGGATTGTCTATCCTTTATTTGGCTTGAAGTGGTGCCTAATCCTCCTTAACGAATTTGTTAATGAAGATTTCTTAAGGCGTAGGTTTGCATATAATGGAAGTCTGCCTAGAAGACCTATACTCACGCAACAATTATTAAAGGCTAAACAGCTCCTCACTCAAATAAATAGGGAATTCAGTAATTTCACATTTGTCTAAGTGGTAAAAATGGATACGCTAGAGTTGGATAAAAGGTCTAAAGATTTAAGGAAGACTATAATTGAAATAATGGGTTGTGGAGGAAGAGGGCACCTAGGATCTGCCTTCTCTATAGTGGAAATATTGCGTGTACTTTATGATGATATCATGCTCTATGATGCCAAAAACCTTAAATGGAATGAAAGAGATAGGTTTATCCTAAGCAAAGGGCATGGGTGCCTTGCGCTTTATGCAATACTTGCTGAAAAAGGATTTTTTCCAAAATCAGAATTGAAAAAGTTCTGCAAAAGCGATTCCATTCTTGGAGGCCATCCTGAGCATAGAATACCTGGTGTAGAAGCCTCAACAGGAAGCCTTGGCCACGGCCTCTCATATGGGATAGGGTTTGCCCTTAATGCGCGCTACGAAAAACTCAATTACAGAACCTTTGTGGTAATAGGAGATGGTGAATCCAATGAGGGTTCTATCTGGGAAGCGGCACTTTGCGCAGGAAAGCACAAGCTTAGCAACTTAACGGTTTTGGTTGATTATAACAAGTACATGACTTATGGGCAGACTTCCGAGGTGCAGGATATGGAGCCTTTTGCTGATAAATGGAGAAGCTTTAATTTCGGTGTCAAAGAAGTTGACGGGCATGATATAAATGAAATTAAAGGCGTATTGTCAAATTTACCTATTAGCAAAAATAAGCCCAATGCAATAATCTGCCATACCATAAAAGGCAAGGGTATTAAGTTTGCGGAAGGAAATATGGAATGGCACCATAAGAGCAGTATAGGCGAAGAGGAATTAAAGGCCCTGTATAAAGCGCTGGAGGAGTATTAATGAGAAAGACAGCTTTGGAGATGGTCTATGAATTGGCTAAAAAAGACAAAAGAATATTCTTTATAGGCTCTGATTTAGGCGCTGGAACTTTAAAGCAATTTAAGGAAGAGATGCCGGAAAGATTTTTTATGGAAGGTGTATCAGAACAGAATATAATAGGCATGGCTGCTGGCCTTGCGATGGAAGGAAAAATTGTTTACGTTAATACTATCTCTACTTTCATTACTAGGCGTTGTTTTGAACAGAACGTCCTGGATTTGGGCTTGCATAACGCTAATGTAAGGTTAATTGGGAATGGTGGTGGCTTAGTGTATGCTCCTCTTGGACCTACTCATGACGCGATTGAGGATATAGCCATTATGAGGACAATTCCTAATATGACTATTGTTGCTCCTGCAGATGCGGATGAAATGCGAAGATTTATGCCGCAGAGTGTAAATTATAAAGGTCCCATATATATCAGGCTCGCAAAAGGAAATGATCCTATTGTGACAAACGACAAGGTTCCATTTAAGATAGGAAAAGCAATACCTATGCGGGAAGGTTCGGATGCTTTAGTAATTACAACTGGAATCACTCTTAAGCTTGCTCTGGAAGCAGCGGACATACTTAAGAAAGAGAGTATGGATTTAGCGGTGCTTCATGTCCCGACTATTAAGCCTTTAGACAGGAAGAGTATCATTGAATATGCCAAAAAAGTGCCTGCCATCGTTACTATTGAAGAGCACACATTGATTGGAGGCCTCGGAAGCGCTGTGGCCGAAATCATTGCAGAAACAGACTTTAATTCAAGTAAACGCTTTAAACGTATTGGAATTCCGGATGTTTTTCCTGATGAATATGGGTCCCAAGCTAGTCTTATGGAGAAATACTCAATATCTACAGAACAACTGTTGATTGAAATAAAAAATTTAATAAAATGAGGATAATTATCATGCTTTAATAGGAGGTTTTAAGAATATGGGAAGATTGCTAGAAGTTATAACTCCATTGCATAAAAAGACTAAGAGAGATTATATTGGGAGAATGAATGATGATAAGATAGAGTGTTCCAAAGTGGCAAGGAAATACGGCCAGGAATACTGGGACGGCGACAGAAGATACGGTTATGGTGGATATAAGTACGACGGCAGGCAATCTGCGATAGCAAAAAGGCTTATTGAAATTTATAATCTGCCGGAAAATGCAAAAATATTGGATGTTGGATGCGGAAAAGGGTATTTATTGTATGAATTCAGGAAGCTTCTCCCAAAAGCTAAAGTGATTGGTTTTGACATTTCTGAATATGCAATCCAAAATGCAAAAGAAGAGGTAAAGGATAACCTTTTTGTAGCAAGAGCCCAGGATCCATTTAAATTCGGAGATAAAGAGTTTGATTTAGTGGTCTCAATAACAACATTACATAACCTCAAAATTGATGAGCTCACACCTGCATTAAAAGAGATTGAAAGAGTTGGGAAAAACAAGTATATTGCCGTGGAAAGTTATAGAAATGTTGCGGAATTATTTAATTTACAGTGCTGGGCATTGACTGCTGAAGCCTTTTTTACCAATGAAGAATGGGCATGGCTGTTTGATCATTTTGGCTATACCGGCGATTATGAGTTTATATATTTTGAATAGATGTCTACAATGAAAGCGGCAATCCTTGTAAAACAAAACTCCCCACTCATTATTGATGAGGTTGGACTTCCTAAAGATTTGGTGTATGGCCAGGTTCTTGTTAAAATAAAGTATAGCGGCATATGCGGAGCACAGCTAAATGAAATTGACGGTGCAAAAGGTCCGGACAACTTTCTGCCCCATCTTCTTGGGCATGAAGGCTCTGGAGTAGTCGAAAAAATAGGACAAGGTGTAACTAATGTCAAGCCTAATGACCACGTTGTGCTGCATTGGAGAAAAGGGAATGGCATACAATCAGCAACACCAAAATACAAATGGGGAAGCAAAACAGTAAATGCAGGATGGGTGACTACTTTTAATGAGTATGCTGTAGTTTCTGAAAATAGGATTACCACTATTCCAAAAAAAATTGATTTAAAAATTGGGCCTTTGTATGGTTGCGCGATAACTACCGGTTACGGGGTTGTGCATAACGATGCAGACTTAAAGGGCGGTCAGTCTATTGCTGTATTTGGAGCTGGAGGAGCTGGCACCGCTATTGTTCTTGCTGCTTCATTGGCATCTGCTTACCCTATTATAGCCATAGACATCAATGATTTTAAGCTGGAAAAGGCAAAAGAATTCGGAGCAACACATATGATCAATTCTCTTAAAGAAGACCCAAGTAAGAAAATCAAGGAATATGTCCCAGAAGGTGTCGATGCTGCTGTTGACACTACAGGCATCAAAAAAATAAGGGAGCTGGCATATGAATTAACCAATAAAGAAGGGACGACAGTCCTTGTCGGTGTTCCAAAAAAAGGCGATAAAATGTGCATAGATTCGTTTCCATTGCATTTTACCAAAAAAATAACTGGCTCGCATGGAGGCTCAAGCAATCCTTCTTACGACATACCAAGACTAATCAGATTGCAGGAATCTGGAAGATTTAACTTGGAGAAAATGATCACCAAGACATATGCTTTAGATGATATTAACGATGCTATCGAGGAAGTGCGCACTGGAGATGTGATTAGATGCATGATTAAATTGTAATACCTTTAAAATATTAATTTTTGTTTTATGATTTTTCCAGGGACACCTACTACTGTAACATTATCGGGAACATCTTCAATTATTACCGAGCCGGCTCCAATAATAGAGTTTTCTCCAATCTTTATTCTGTTTATAATGGTGGCGCCAGTATGGACTCTTGTAAAACGACCTACGGTAACATTTCCTGCACACACCACGCCTGGGTCAATTGTTGCACAATCTTTTATTACATTCTGATGGTCTATTTGAGCGTTAATATTAAGAATTACTCCAGGATATAACTCAGCTCGATAACCAACATAGGCTTTAGCGTGAAGAATTATATTATCATGAAGTATGGCATCTTCCATTATAACAGCTGTTGGATGAATAGCATTAATTAACTCCATTCCAAATTTTCTTGCATAATTAATTTGTTTAAAGCGTTGATATGCATCATCTGTTGTAATAAGAACTTTATTGATGTCTAACTCTTGTAAAATTTTAACCCAATTTGATGAATTTATCAGAGATTTGTCTTTAAAAGTATTTTTGGTAGGATAGGAAAATTGAGTTGCATCCCTTTTAATCGTCTTTGGATTTATTTTAATAGCTTCATCACTAGGATTTACAAAACAAGCTATATGGTACTTTCCTGATTTTTCAATCCAGGAATGAATTTGTCCTGCTCCCCCTTCTTGCCATCCAATAATGGCAATTGAGTTTTTTTTAACCTTTATATTAAATTTCATTTTTATCTGCTCAAAATGATTTTAAAGCCTGTATAACTCTCTCGATATTTTCAAGCGGTTGGTCGGGTCCGCATGGTAAATAAAGACCATGTTCACAAAATACATCTGAATTAGGAAACTTATCAGTACTTTTTAGATAAGGTGCTGAATTGAGATTAGGCAATGAGGGTCTTGTTTCGATGCCCTCAGATTTTAGGAAGTCTGCCAGCTTGGTCCGCTCTTTGCATAATACCTCGACATATTGTGCAACTTCCCCATCTCTGACTCTTACCGGTACCATTTTAATGTAAGGTAGCTTTTCAACAGCCTTTGCATATGTCTCATAAATTTTGTTTGCATTATTAATTTTATTTTTCGCCTTAGATAACTGCACCAGCCCAATAGATGCGAGTATGTCATTAAATTTGAAGTTACAGCCGACAAGTCTATAGACAGGATTTATATTGTCCCCTGCTCCATGCCATCTTATTAGTTTTAGCTTTTCATAAATCTCCTTGTCTTTAGTTACTACTATGCCACCTTGGGCAGTCGATATAAGCTTAGTTATGGCAAGGGAAAAGCATCCAGCATCTGATTGTGTTCCAAGATATCCCCTCTTATTTTTTGAGAACAAAGCTTGGCATGCATCTTCAATTATATTTAAGTCGTGCTCTTCTGCTATTTTTTGCATATCCTCCATATCTGCTGATGCGCCATTAAGGTGTACAGGTATTATAGCTTTTGTTTTCTTAGTGATTTTCTCTCTGATTTGCGAAGTATCTAAAAGCGGAGCATCTGGTTTGACATCCACAAGTATGACTTTTGCCCCAAGCAATAATGGTGCATTTGCGGTTGCAATCCAAGTTCTGTTAGGAATAATGACTTCATCATCTTTGCCTATGCCTAAGGCCATTATTGACATCAGGAGTGAAACACTGCCGCTTGTTGTAGCTATAGCATAGGGAACATCAAGGGATTTTGCTACCGCATTTTCGAATTCTTCTGTTACTGACCCCATGCTTACATGCTCTTTAAGCAGTGAATCTCTTATTTTCTTAAGTTCTTCCTCACCGAATAAAATTCTCCACCATGGTATTTTAATGTTGTTTTCCATCTTTAACATATAAAATCTATATCACCTCAATCTTAGGGAGAAATTTAATGAAATGGCCTCCCTGCTCAAGATAAGCTTTGTGTTTGTTTATAATAGGCTCTGCATACTGCCAGGCAAATATTATTACGTAATCGGGCTTTTTGTCATACAAGTTTTGCGGATTTAGTACAGGAATATGCAATCCCGGACTGTATAAATTATGTCTAGATTGGTTATCGTCCACTAGGAAATCTACAATTTTGCTATCAAGCCCGAAATAATAGAGTATTGTAGTAACACCTACTGAAGCCCCGTAACCTGCAATCGTTTTTCCTTTTTTCTTTAAATTTGTAAGTAAGCTTAATAGCTCTCTTTTTAGTTTAGTGAGTCTTTCTGAAAACAGCGCAAAAGTGTCTGCCTTTTGGATTCCAAGAGCTTCTTCCTTATCAATCATTTTGGTAACAGAGTCTGAGACTTTTCTTGGACCATTAGCAAGCTGCACGAATCCTCTTAACGATCCTCCTTTGGTAGGGACTAGTTTTATATCTATCAGTTCCATTTCATTATTGGCAAAAAAATTCTTTAGATCTTTTACAGAAAAGTAAGTTATATGCTCATGGTATATGTTGTCAAAAATAGTGTTTTCTATCAAGCTTGACACATAACCAGTCTCAAATACAACTACACCATCTGGCTTAAGCAAGTGCCGTATGCCTTTTATAACATCTTGCAGATCATCAATATTTGCCAGTACATTATTTGCAATTACTATAGATGCTTGTCCATATTCTTTGACTATTTTTTCAGCTAGTTTAGAATCAAAAAAACTGGCCAGCGTATTTACTCCAGATTTATTAGCTATTTGGGCTATTTTTTTTGCAGGATCTATACCGAGCACCTGCAACCCTCTTTCCTTAAAAAACTTCAATAAAGATCCGTCGTTACTGCCAATTTCAACTACAAGGGATTTTTCAGGAAGATTTATTTTATTAATCACAGACTCTGCATATTTTTCAAAATGTTTGACCAGTCCAAGAGAATCTGAGGAATGATAGATATAATCCATATACACAAGCTCTGGATCAACTACATCAATTATTTGTAAGAGGCCACAGCTATTACACAAATAGAGCTTAATAGGATGCAACTCTTGCTTATTATTTAGTTTCTCAGCAGGAATATAAGCATCACCTACTGGTGTGGACTCAAGCTGCAAGACTAATCTAAGGTCACCACTACTACAAAGCCTGCAATTAGTTCGCGAATATTTTTTTTTACTCATCAGGACTTTTACTTGGCTCTCTTGTTACCTTAAGATCATTTAGGGATGAAAGTTTGCGCGCTAGGGACTCGTGCCCTCTTAGAGATATGCCACCATCCACAACAAGATTTGTGCCGGTAATAAAGGATGCTTTTGCACTAGAAAGAAATATTGCAACATTAGCAATATCCTCTGATGTACCCATCCTATTAAGAGGTGAGAGGCTCTTGTAAAGATTATATAGCTTTTCATTCTTAAGATAAAAGTCTTTTGATTCATCTTTTAGAATAGTACCAGAAGAAATACAATTGAATCTTATCCCTCTTGGGCCCAGCTTAACAGCATAATACCTTATCATTTGGTTAATGCATGCTTTTCCAACATGATAGCTTAAAGGCTGTTCCTCAGCAATTAAGTAGCTTGCAATAGAACTAATAATGACAATTGAGCCGCCTTCATCAGTAAATTTGTCAGCTAAATAATCAATTATATTTTTTGTTGCTGTCAAACTCAGTTGCAGCTCTCCTGCCCAATTATCATCATGGCCTCTGTAGCGATGAGAGAAAACTATATTATTCAATTTTCCGTTTTTGTTTATAATTTCATCCAGGACATTTGGAATAGAATCCAGATTTGATAAGTCTGTTGCCCAGTAGTGGACATTTGAAATATTTGAGTCTGGTTTTGATGGAGCTCTTAGCCCAATAACCGAAACTACATGGCCTTTTTTAGACATACCTTTTACTATTGCGCGTCCAATCCCCCTAGTACCCCCTATAACAAGAGAATGTTTTTTTTTCATGATAATTTCAAAATTGATTGGGATTACCCAATTATACATCAACTATATATTCGATGTTGTCACTACGCACGATTAGAAATATATTTATAAAAGTTTGCTTTTTAAATTCCTTTTGATATTTTCAATCTTAACGATTAATTGTTAGCAAAAAATCAGTTAAATTTAAAAATTAACGAATATTAGTTTTCGAAATGGAAAAATCGGAATCTATACAAAATTTGAAAGAAGAACATTCTTTGGAAAAAATAAAGGATATACTATCCAAATTTAAGGACATTAAGACTCTTATAATTGGAGAGGCAATTATCGATGAGTACCACTTCACTGCTTCTAAAGGAAGAGCAACAAAAGACCCAATCTTATCAGTTGATTATATAAATCATGAGGTATATGCGGGCGGAATTTTAGCAATTGCCAATCACGTCAGCAATTTTGTAAATGATGTTACAGTTGTTACGTTGATAGGTGATAGGGAAGACAGGAAAGATTTTATAATGAATTCCCTAAATAAAAATATTACCCCAAAATTATTTGTAAAAGAAAATTCTCCTACGATAATGAAAAGGCGATACTTGGATATCATACGCAGCACTAAACTTTTCAAGGTAGAACATATTAATGATACGCCGATATCCGAGACACTAGAAAAAGAGATTGTAAATTTCCTGGCACAAGAACTGACAAAATACGATCTTGTAATAGTAGGAGATTTCGGGCATGGATTTATCACAGAAAAAATCATAAAGGTTCTGGAAGATAAATCAAATTTTCTGGCTGTTAATGTCCAATGCAACAGCGCCAATCTAGGGTATAATTTTGTTACAAAATATAATCGCCCGAATTTTCTCACTATGGATATACATGAACTATGGTATGCAGTATCTGATAGGTTCAGTAAAGTTCCGGTTCTTATGGATAAACTGCATAAAAAAAAGAATTTCAACAAATTTTTAGTGACAATGAGCAAAGACGGCTCAGCATATTTTGATAATGGGAAGCAGACTTTTTCCCCTGCATTTATCACTAACCCTAAGGATACAGTTGGTGCCGGTGACGCAGTTTTTTCGATTACATCGCTATTTGCTTATACAGGCAATAGCCATATAATCCCATTTATTGCCAATTGTGCTGGCGGAATTGCCGTCAGCTACATGGGAAATAAAGAATTTATAACAAAAGAAAAATTGCTTGAGTTTATCATGCAAGTTTATAATGGGATCTAAAAATACGCTAAATTTTGTCAAATTCTTTCTTTAGCTCCTGGTAACTCTTACCAGTAACGTCTATGAATCTGGCATTTACATTTTCAGCAAGCTTGGAGTCCTCTCGACTGTTTCCAATAATAATAATCTTGTCAAAGTCATCGATCTTCACATTCAACTCTTTAATGGCATTGTAAAACATATCGGGGTTAGGCTTTCTTGCTGTACTTTTTTTTATGAAGTCTGGCAAGAATTTAGTATCTTTCATCACATTTGCATAATTTATGTCAACATAAGGGCAATATCGCCAATTATCTACGACAATTCCTTTACTTCTTAGTGATTTAGAGATATTTTTATTTATAGACTCTACTGTTCTTCTACTGAAGTATCCTCGTGCAACTCCCTGCTGATTAGAAATAACTACCATCACTGTGTCATTTTTTGCCTGTATATAGTTAAGCAAATCAACAACTTCTTTTTTTAACTTTATACTTTTTTCCCAGTTTTTCTCCCTTCCCAAAAATTTGACCTCTTCTATTAGGGTTCCATCCCGATCTATGCCCAATAATACCTTTTCTCTTTTTACATTTTCTTGGATGTACCTAATTATATCCGTAGTTGACAGTTTCTCATCGGAAGTGTATATTACCTCCCCTCCTAAGGATTTTATTTTACTCCTTTCCCGAGTTATTCCGGGAGTAGTCTTGCTTACAAAGTCAGGACCTTTCACGTAATAAGATGGCTTTAATTTTTCTATCACAGCCATAGCTTTCTTAAAATCACTTATAACCACATAATCAACATATCTGATACTAGCAACTGAATAAGCCCGCAGCATCTCCGGAAAAATCGGCCTGCCGCTTCCTTTTCTTGAAGTTACGAATCTGTCAGATGTGACAGAAACAAAAAGATGGTCGCACAATTTAGATGCGGATTCCAAATGTTTAATATGGCCAGGGTGCAACAAATCAAAGCCGCCATGGCACAAGCCAACGGTCTTATTTAGAGATTTTAATTTTGCTATTTTCCTGGCTGCTGTAGCTATATCCACAATTTTATCTGACTTAAAGTGATTTACTTCTGCTTTAATCATTTTATTTTTAAGCGTATATGCGGTAAATATAAATATATAATAAAATGTCAAAAATTTTTCACTAGTCTATGACTAGTGGCTGGAAGCCAATGCGCTTTGTGATTGTGCAAAATTTTTGATCGACATGTGAGCGAGTTCACTTCGCTCACTCGCATGTAGATGCGTGCGAGAATGCTCGCACGCTCGCATTCAACTCACTGCTCAAAAACCACCTGTCTATTTTAGGTGCACATTATGCTTACGCTACATTACACCAGTGAGATGAGCGAGCGAGAGCGAGCTCTCGCATTCGACTGACTGGTGGTTTTTGACAAGTGGTACAATACTAATATTAAACTTTTTCGTAAATATTGTACTTGGATTGGAACAAAACGTTTATATATAAAACTACACAATTGGTTTTAGGGTGGTTTAATGGGTAAATATAAGGTCGTGATATTATGCGGAGGAATGGGAACGAGATTAAAGGAAGAGACGGAATTTCGTCCAAAGCCTTTAGTTCATATTGGCGCATTTCCTATTCTATGGCATATAATGAAGCATTATTCTCATTATGGATTTAACGACTTTGTCTTATGCCTGGGCTACAAGGGGGAGATGATCAAGGAGTACTTCCTTAACTATGGGTGGATGAGCAATGATTTTACCCTCAACCTGGGCAAAGGAAAAGGCCAGTTAAGCAATCATACAGATAATACTGAAAACTGGAACATAACATTTGCCGATACAGGAGACACAACGCAGACAGGAGGAAGAATCAAAAAAATAGAGAAGCACATAAAAGAGGATAACTTCTTGGCCACTTATGGAGATGGAGTTTCCAATGTCGATATCAAAAGGCTTATTGGATTCCATAAGGAAAAAAATAAAATCGGAACATTAACAGGAGTGCATCCATGGTCCAAATACGGGACGGTGCATACAGATAAAAACGGCATAATAACAAAGTTTACCGAGAAGCCGATGCTCAAGGACGTGATAAACGGCGGTTTTTTTGTCTTCAAAAAAGACATATTCGATTATCTAGATAACGAGTGCATGCTTGAAAAAGAACCTTTTGAGAAATTAGCCCAGGAGAAGCAACTTACCTTGTTCAAGCATGATGGGTTCTGGCATTGTATGGATACTTATAAGGATTTCCAGGAATTGAATGCAATTTGGGAGAAAGGAAATGCACCATGGAACATCTGGGGACTATAAAATGGAGTTTCATAATTTTTTTAGGGGAAAGAAAGTTATTGTTACAGGTCATACAGGATTCAAGGGATCGTGGCTTACTATATGGCTAAAAGAGATGGGAGCTGATGTTATTGGATATTCTATAGATACTTTATATGAAAACAGCCTTTTTGACATTGCAAATCTAAAGGACAGGATAGTTGATGTAAGAGCAGACATCCGTGACTTGAATAAATTAGAATCTGTCTTTAAGGAGCACAAACCAGAAATAGTATTTCATCTTGCTGCACAATCCCTTGTAAGGCTTTCCTATGACATGCCTGTCGAGACTTTTTCCACAAACTTCATGGGCACTGTAAATGTTCTTGAATGTTTAAGAAAATATCCTTTTAAATCGGCTGTCATAATAACGAGTGATAAGTGTTATAAAAATATAGAGCAAGAGAAAGGTTATGTCGAGAGCGATGATTTCAGCGATCATGACCCTTACAGCACAAGCAAGGGATGCGCAGAAATAGCTGCAGCATCATACAGGAACTCTTTTCATGTAAAAGCTGCCACAACAAGAGCAGGCAATGTAATAGGAGGGGGGGACTGGGCAAAAGACAGGCTAGTTCCGGACATAATGAGGGCATTGATGATAGTAAAGAAGGATATTGTGGTAAGGAATCCTGCATCTGTAAGGCCGTGGCAGTTTGTGCTGGAGCCTTTGTCAGGATACTTGCTGTTGGCAAAAAAGCAATATGAAGGAGAGAACCTTAATGAAGGGTGGAACTTCGGGCCAGAAAGGGCTT
Organism: uncultured Methanosarcinales archaeon; assembly: GCA_964607225.1. Lineage (GTDB taxonomy): Archaea > Nanobdellota > Nanobdellia > Woesearchaeales > GW2011-AR4. The sequence continues at coordinate 49,010 of CAZSIU010000002.1, forward strand.
CAATGGTGCCTGTCAAAAAACTGGCAGAGATGATTGCTGCTGAATGGGGTTCCGGAAATATAGTTGTGCAGGAAGACAAAACCAAGCCAGAGGCAGGGCTGCTTTATCTGGATGTTAATAAAGCGAAATCACGTGTTGGATGGAAACCAAGATTGGATATGCCCAAGACAATCAAATACATTGTCGAATGGTATAAAAATTATGAAAATGAGGATCCGTATGCTCTGTGCGTAAGGCAAATAAAAAGGTATGAGGCTGAAAGATGATTAAAAATGTGATAATAACCCCGCTGAAAGTGTTTTCTGATCAAAGGGGAGAAGTAAAGCATATGATGAAATGCACTGATCCTGCTTTCAGCAAATTTGGAGAGATATACTTTTCCATTGTGCTGCCCGGAAAGGTCAAGGCCTGGCATAGGAACAAAAAGACGACAGTAAACTATGCTGTTGTAGAGGGCAACATAAAGTTGGTGCTTTATGACGGAAAAGAAATGAAGGAAATACTTATGGGGGAGGGCAATTACTGCCTTGTTACAATACCTCCTGGCATATGGAGGGGCTTCCAGGCAATTGGCAACAAAAAAGCGATTGTGGCTGACCTTATGGACATGCCTTATGATCCTGAAGATGCGGAAAAAAAAGAGCCAAATGATCTCATTGACTGCTGGGAGCATGAGCAAGGATGAAAGTCTTGGTAACAGGGGGTTTTGGGTATATTGGAGCAAAGCTAATCCAATCCCTGTCAGAAAAAGGCCATGATGTGAGTGTATTTAGCAACATAGTCCCGAAAAAATTTTCAGAAGTCAAGAGCTCTTATGAAATACATAAGGGCGATATTCTTGTAAAAAAAGACATTCAGAAAGCATGCAATAAAATAGATGCAGTCGTGCATTTAGCGGCACTCCCCCACGAAAGATGCAAAGAAAATCCTTTAATGGCCCTTGAGATTAATGGAATAGGGACAAGGAATGTTCTGGAAGCTGCAAAAAAAGCAGAGGTTAAGAAATTTATTTACACATCAACGTTCCATGTCTATGGAAAGCAAAAGGGAAAAATAACAGAGGAAACGATGCCTTTCCCCCTTAATGATTATGCCCTTTCCAAACTAGCCGGAGAGTTTTACTGCAGACAGTTTAATGACGGAATGAAATGCATTATAATGAGATTATCCAATACATACGGATTTTCGCCATCTCCATCAGGCTCTAATCTTGCCATAAATGATTTCTGCATTCAATGCGTTAGGGATAAGAAGATAATTCTGAGGAGCAGAGGAAATCAAAAAAGGGATTTTATAGCATTGTCTGATGTATGCGAGGCTGTTTCTATAACTTTAGATGCCCCAACTGAGAAAATAAGGGAAACAATCTTTAATGTCGGAGGAGATAATCTTCTTTCGATACATGAAGCGGCAAAATTAGTGGCTAAGGTTTATTTTGAAAACTTTAAGAAAAAGATACCTGTAGAATTTGTTGAAAACCCTCTAAATGAAAAAGCAGTTGATTTTGAGTTTGACATTGTCAGAATAAAGAAACTTGGCTATGAGCCTAAAGCGGATATTGAAAAAGAAGTAAAGGAAATATTGGAAGCTTATAAAGGTGGTATTATTGGGTAAAAGGCTTATGATATTCATACCTGCATACAAGACACAAAGTACTGTATGCTCTGTCATCGACAGGATACCTCATGGTGTGCTGAAAAAAACAACGGAAATTGTTGTTATGGATAATCACAGTCCAGACAAGACATATGACGCTGTTGTTCAGTATAAAAAAAAGAAAAAAATGTCCAAGCTTAATGTATTCAAGCATGAAAAGAATATTTTTTTCGGGGGCAATCTGAAAGCAGGCTTTGATTATGCCATAAAACATAAGATGGACATAATGGTGGTGCTGCACTCAGACGGCCAATATCCTCCGGAAAGAATCAATGAGTTGATAAAGCCAATAGAGGTAGGAAAAGCAGAGACAACCTTTGGCTCAAGGTTTCTTGAGGACCCTCTTAAGGGTGGTATGCCTATTTGGCGCTTTTTAGGGAATATTTTTTTAACGCAGATCGAGAATATCCTGGTAGGGAAGAGATTTTCCGAATGGCATTCCGGATTTACTGCTTATGATAGTCATGCATTGAAGAAGTTGCCTTACAGCATGTGCGATAATGGCTATGAATTAACTACTGATATACTGTTGCTTTTCATAACTAACCATTACAAGGTTACAGAAATACCCATACCTACACATTATGGGCAGGAGTCCACAAGCCCCTCAATAGCTAGGACATTTTCATACTTTATACACTCTTTCAGGCTCGCATTCACTTTTTTTCTGCATAGGTTAGGCATCATAAGAATAAGGAAATATGTTCCTTCAAGAAAACCATGAGATTTAATCAATAAACCTGTATTTATAGGAAATAACTTTAATTTTCGTATACATTTATTATTTCCTAATAAGCAAATCACAATGAAAAGATACGAATATTAGTGTGATTTGCTATAATCAAGTAAAATAAAGCTTTCAAGCCATCTTTCCATGTTGTCTTTTTTCCTTCCTTGAACTTTCTTCCTAAAAAGCTTATATCAACTTCTTTTATCTTGTAGTCATTCTTTAATATTTTGGATATGATTTCAGGCTCAAAGTCAAAACGCTTGGCTTTTAATTTTATTTTTTTGACTTGTCTTTGATTTTTTAAAATATTTCTTGTATTATCAGTTGAGAAATCGTCAACAACAATTATTTCTTTCAGAATATTGTTTAATTTTGCTTTCTTTACTTTGTCAATAACCTTCAATATTGTTTTTTCCCTCGTTATAGGCAGGAATTATAATTAAGAGCCTCATCAGAAATCAAAATTCCAAATTGTTTTAAAAATTATTGATTTTTATAAATACTAAGAATTTTATTTATTAGGCTAGTTGTCGAGTAACCTTTTTTCATTTTTGCGATAATAAGCTTGCCATTCTTTTCAACAACAGCTCTTTCTATTATCTGGTTAATCTTATAGTCACCAGCCTTGACATGAAAATCCGGCTTTATTTTTGAAATCCATTTTTTTGGATATTTCTCATTAAAAAGAAAAACATAGTCAACGCTTCCAAGACCAGCCAAAACACCTATGCGGGATTTTTCATCATTAATCGGCCTTTTACCCCCTTTATTCTGCTTTACTGAAGAATCTGTATTAACACCAACTATCAAAATATCTCCAAACTTTTTTGCTTTCTCTAAATATTTAACATGTCCAAGATGAAGAATATCAAAAACACCATTTGTTGTCACAATTTTTTTATTTTGTTTTTTTAGCTTTTTTATTATTTTGACGAGTTGGTTTAAGGTTTTGATTTTTTTATCAATCATTTTCAATAACCCATTTTGCAGCATCAAGCAAATCCCTTGCAACATAGTCTGCTTTTGCGCCTTCTTTCTCCTCCATTCTCTTGCCTGTCAAAACAAGGATGGATTTGCAGCCTGCATTCTGCCCCATTTCAACATCAATTTTCTTGTCCCCTATCATGAAAGACCTACTCAAGTCAATGCCAAACTCCTTTGCAGCTTCTTTAATCATTTTTGCCTTTGGCTTTCTGCATTCACAATTATCTTCAGGAGCGTGCTGGCATACATAAGTTTTTTCTATTTTTATATTATACTTCCCCAACTCTTCCAACACTCTGCTGTTATAGTCCAAAAAATCCTCAAATTTAAAATAGCCCCTTCCAATCCCGGATTGATTTGTTATAATAAACAATTTAAAGTCTTTCAATAATTTTAATCCTTCAACGGCATTTTTGACCAATTTAAAGTCTTCTATTTTATGAACAAAGCCAACATCTTCAACAATGCAACCATCCCTGTCGACAAAAACAGCTTTAGTCATAATTCTTCAATTTCTTTTTTGATTTCTTCAATGCTTACAGAAGCAGTTCCTATTTTGCCTACCTTTATTCCAGCTGCGATATTTGCTAATGTGGCTGCTTCTTTAAAGTTAGCGTCTGATGCCAATGCTAAAGCTAAAGTAGCAACAACTGTGTCACCTGCACCTATAAGGCTATAAACTTCCTTTGCATTTGCTGGGATATGTGTAATATTGCCATCTTTCTCAAATAGGAACATGCCTTTTTCCCCTCTTGTAATTAAAATGTTTGTATTTAGATATCTTAAAAGTTTGTTGCCCATTTCTAAAACAGCGTCGTCGCTGCCATCTTCAATATTTGTCATTTCACTTGCTTCTGAACTGTTTGGCGTTATTAAGGTAACATTTGAATAAAGGTTTAGATGCTTTGGCTTAGGATCGACAATAATTGCTTTGTTGTGCTCTTTTGATATTTGAACAAGCTTTTGGCTTATTTCTGGAGTTATAACGCCTTTTGCATAGTCAGAAATAACTACAACATCCACATCCTTGATTATCCGCTCTAAAAATTCAATTATCGAGTGCTCAATATTTTTATGAACATGCTCTTTTTTTTCATAATCAACCCTCAATAGTTGCTGGCTTCTCCCAACAATCCTCACTTTTTGAATAGTTGGTTTATCATTTTCGATGAAAATCCCGTCACTATTTATTTCCCTATTTTTTAATTCCTGAAGAAGAATGTTCTTTGCTTCGTCATTACCAGCAATCCCAACCATAAAAGCTTTGCCATTTAATGCTACAACGTTGCTTGCTACATTAGAAGCGCCACCTGGCGCATAAGTCTCTTTTAGAACATGAACAACTTGAACAGGCGCTTCAGGGCTTATTCTTGAAACTTCTCCCCAGATGTATTTGTCAAGCATTATATCGCCTACAACAAGAATTTTTTTATTTGTGAAATTCTCTAATATTTTTAATAAGCGCTGTTTCATTTTTTTGATTTTGTATACTGCAGTTATTAACGGGTCACCTTCTTCATCTTTACATTCAAAGGTCGTTTTCAGTTTTTTTAATTTGTTTTTTAATATCGGACTATTTTTTTGTTGATTTTTTAATTTTTGATTTTATTAATAAGGATTTAATTTTTCAATATTTGTTATTGTGCTATTTTATTGAATGTAAAATCCCTGTGTTTTGTGATTTTGTTTTATCTTGCATAACGCATTATCTATAATATTTTTCAAAAAAATCTCTCAAATACTATCAACAATTTTTCTATGCAATGTTGGAATTGTTTTTTCATGTTTTTCAATAATTATAAAGCCCTTTCCTCCTAATGAAGTTGGCCTCTGAACAACATTTTCCCTTGGCCTGTAATGGTCTATCATGTCAAAATTTGCTGCTGTTATGTTTTCAACTTTATAACCAAGATTCCTTGCGATTGTTAAAACTTTCAAAAATACTTCTGGAAGTACTACAGCACATCCCACGTTTAAAATAACTCCACCTTCAAGCTTGCTTACGCTTTCTGTGAAAATCTTAAAATCCTTATAGCTGGTTTCTCCAATAGCAGAACCGTCACAGCTAGGATGCTGGTGTATTATATCAGTTCCAATTGCAACATGTACTGTAACTGGTATATTTAATTTGTAAGCATTATATAAAATGCTGTATTCTTTATTTGGCAAGTTCAAGTCATTTATTTTCTTTCCAATAGCATAACCCATTCCATAATTGTTTTTTGCTCCCTCCTTAATTGCTTCATTTAGCATACTTCCTGTTTCTTCAATCATTCCAAAAGTGCCATCTTCTATTGTTTGCTCAACATACTCTGAAGTTTCTCCAATAAGCGCAAGCTCAAAATCATGGATTGGGCCTGCGCCATTCATTGCAATATGCTTTATCACACCTTTTCTCATTAAATCAATTATTAGAAGGCTCATTCCAACCTTTATCACATGGGCACCCATCATCAAGATTATTTGACTCTTATTTTTATACGCATTAATCATTTTTTCAATTAATTCATCAAATTCTTGAGAATTAACAAGTACTTCAGAATTCTCAGGTTTAATCAAATCACTTAGCTTTACCTTATTTTTTCTCTGTTTTATTGATATTGTTTTTATTTTGCTGAAGTCAAGCATTTTAACCAAATAACTCCTTGTCAACCAACTCACAAATAATATGCATAATCATAAGATGGTTTTCTTGGATAACAGGGGTGTTATCCGATGGTATTATTATTTCGATGT
>CAZSIU010000003.1:0-47871 GCA_964607225.1 uncultured Methanosarcinales archaeon
GCTTCTTTAAGCATTAAGCCTTTCATCACAACTCCAGCAAAAATTAAAGTAAATCCAATATCACCTCCACCTAAAACAGCTACTCTAGCTTTCTTTTGTTCAATTCCTTTTTCTGCTGAAACTTTACCTTTAATTAACACTTTACCTTTTCCATAAGGAATAAGCAAACCTGCAAAAATCTTTGACTTTGATTGAAACTTAGCCAATTTTATCATATGCTTTGTCTTGTAAACTGCAACAAAATCATAAATTGATATTATGATTAAAAGCATAAATGCAGCAAACAAATTAATCATAGGTACAAATATTGCTGCCAAGCCACCATAAATAAAGATTTCAGAAAGATTTTGAATTATTATGTCTGGCTTGTATAATTTTAGGATTGTTATTATCAATGCAAGTATTGCCGCCAAAAAATTGTTTATGATGGCTGCAAAGGCAATTGCCAAGGTAAGCCATACTGTAGCAAAAAACCATAGCTTCCATATTAATGGTTTATTGAATTTCATTAAAAGCAAAACCAAAATTGTTCCAATAAAGATTGCAATTGTTATGTAAACGAAAGAAATGCTTTGATTTTTAATTTCTGGTCTTTCTATCTTGTATGGTAATGGCAGCCATTCAACTTTTTTTGTTTCTATTGTTTTTTTATGATCTATGTAATGATTTATTATTAATAAGCCAGCAAACTGCGCCATGAAGAAAAACAAAACTAAAGCAATTGTAACTTTAAGTGTGTGTTTCATTTTTAAACTGAATTAGATTTTATTTTAAATATCTTTGTATTTCACTATATTCTTATAAAATAGGATATTTAACTGTTAAAATAGGAAATCTAACTTATAAAATAGGAATTATACTTATTTAATTAGAAATATATCTTAAAAATTAAGAACTTTATGTTTATTTACCTATATAATAAGATAAATTTAATATATAATAAGAAGTATACCTATAAAATAAGATTTTATTACTTATATAATAAGATTATTTTGTTGGTAGACAAATATCATCAACAATATTTAGCTTCTTATACGTAAAAAATAGAAAGGTTTATATATAACTTACTTACATAGTAAGACAAATATGATAAATGTTTTTAATTTAATAAAAACCAATTCTTCTGCGTTCTATAGCTACGTTTGGGGACTCTTCATTTTGCTCTTTGCTTAAACCATCCCTAAAATGTCCTCCAACAAAATTTCATTTTCAATTTTAACTAGATAAAGGGATATATTTGAACTTTAAAAAAGGTGAGGAAGAAGGAGATATTGATAGGATTATTTCTAAGTTTAAAGATTTGTCAAAAGAGGATAAAATTTCTTTGATTTCTTATTTAATTAACGAGTTAAAAAGATTGCATGACGTAACTGAGCAGGAAATTCTTGGCAGAAAGGAAGTTAGCATTCCAGTTGGTGTTTTTAGCAATGATGTTTTGAGTTCACTTGAAGCAATTGTCAAATATATGAAAGAAGAGCTAAAGCTCAAATTTTCCAAAATTGGAAAGCTGCTTAACAGAAGCAACAAAACAATTTGGGCAACTTACCATAATGCTGTCAAGAAAATGCCTTCTTCTTTTGGGACTGTTTCAAGAGAGGTTATAATTCCTGTTTCTGCAATTTCAAATCGCTCATTTTCAACATTGGAAAGTGTTGTGGGTTTCATCAAAGACCTTGACTATTCTAATCACGAAGTTGCTGTTCTGCTGCATCGTGACGACAGAACTATCTGGACAATTTATGACAGGGTAAAAAAGAAAAGAGGCATTTTGAAATGAAAAAGAAAATTAGTGGAATGCGAGTGAGCTCGTTGCGAACTCGCTCACAACTGTCTGATTTAGATGTTGTAACAGTAGCTTTTTGGGATAAAGGGAAAAATGGGAATTTGGGCAGAGGATTAGTCTTGAGGATTAAACAAAAAGAACTTGATATGATTACACCCTTCTACCTTTTGGAGCATTTAACTAAATGGAGGCACATCACCCTTAAAGAGCAAATTGAAGATTTCTACATAAAAAACAGTAGTAAGTTGCTCACAAATGAAGATGTAGATACAAAAATCGATGAATTAGGAATTGATGATATAAGGGTGTTGTTAGAATTACAATCTAAAGGCATCAAAGAGGATGATGCTTTCATTGTTCTAGTAACTTCTATTTTTGATGCTGATTATTTGGTTACATTTAACAGAAAACATCTGAGAAACAAGGAGAAAGAAATAAACGAGGTGTTAAAGAAAAATGAACTTAGAACAATTAGGATTGTTGGACCTGAAGAGGCTTAATTTCGCGCTTTATGGTTTTGCGCCTTTCAATCCAGCTAGTAGTAATGCCTTTTTTGATTTCATCAGCCAAATCTATCAATTCCTCTGTTGTCATATTTTTTTGGTGCTTCATATACCAACTAAAGCTCAGCCAGTATATAAAACTTGCGCGCCTATCAGAGCTCAAAGAAGTATTCAGAAAAACCCGCTAATGACAAGCGCTCAAGGCACTGTATAATTAGCAGATATGGGAGTATTAGGTTTGACCAATATTTAAATTTTTCGCTTGTAAAAGAGGTATAAAGTGATACAACAAAAGCCACATAGAATTGAAGTTTTGTTGTTTTTGATAGCTTTGGTTATTGTAGGAGCTGGGCTTTATTTCTTAGGACCATCAATAACTGGATTTGTAATTAAAGAATTTAGTTATGAAGATGAGCCAAATTTAGTTATTACAACAAGCGGCAACTATACATGGCAACTAAAAGATATCGGTGATTTAAGATATGTGAAATTTGATGGAAGCATAACAACTTATGGCAAAGCAAGAGTTTATATTGAAGATAATGGCATTAGGTATTTGATATTTGACAGCACAAGAATTGGGGAAGAGAAGGAAGTAAAACAAAGCAATGAAACTAGTTTAATAACAGGATTTGCAGTAAAAGAGGATAAAAAAGATGAAGGTAAAAGTGATGAAAACAAAACAGAAAGTGATGAAGAAAAGAAAAAGAAAAACCACAAGCCAGATTGGATTGGTCCAGATGAATTTGTTATAAATGGAACTACTGCAGTCAACTTATCAAAATACTTTACAGATGAAGATAATGATGCTTTGATTTATTCTGCTTCTGAAGTTGAAGGATTAGAAGTAACAATTAATGGTGAAATTGTAACAATAAAGCCAGCAAAAAGTGAAGATTTCAATACCACAATCACATTTACAGCATCTGATGGTGTTGACAGCAAAAATGAAGTAGTTGATTTGATAGTTATTGTTAAGAAAAAGGAAAATAGATCTCCAATTTGGATTTCTAATGTTGATACTTTTGTCATTGATGGTACTACTATAATAGATTTATCTCAATACTTTATTGATGAGGACAATGATAGCTTAGCTTATAGTTCTGGTTTGGTAGATAATATTACAATAACCATAAATAACAATTTAGTAACCTTAGTTCCTGCAGAAGGCTTTGCTGGAAGCGCTTCAACTGTATTCACAGCTTTTGATGGAAAGAATTTAACAATTAAGAGTGTTACTTTAATAGCTCCAGAAAAAATTATTACAGAGCCAATAAATATAACACCAATCAATCATGCTCCGAAATGGCAAGGTGTTGATTTATTTATTTTAAATAAAACATTAACAATTGATTTATCACTATATTTTGTAGATGAAGACAATGACACATTAAGCTTTAGTGTTTCTGATGCTGTTGATGTAAGCGAGAGCATTTCTGTAAATATTTTAACATTAACAACAACATTAGATAATTTCAACACAACAATTACAATAACTGCTTCAGATGGCAATTTAAGTGCAAGCAAAGAAATTAAATTAATTGTTCCATTAACACCAGCAATAATAACAAAAACAATAACTATTGACTTAGCATATAAGTCTGGCTCTATCTTTGATGCAAATGACAATGGAGAGGAAAGCATTAATGGGGTTGTTGATTTAACTGTTGAAAACACTAAGTTTAACTGGGATGCTGACAAATCAAGGCTTTGCACAAGATGGGAAGTTTACAATGTTGAGGAAGAAAGCTTGACTACTTTCTGCAATGGAAATGCAGATTGCTGTGCATTTATTAATTTATTGCCAACTAAGCAAAATTGGGATGAGATTTATTATTCAACATTTGGCAAGGATGGAGCTGGCCACAACAATATTGTATCTGCTCAAGTGCTTTATTATGATGTTAATTTAAGCATTGATAATGTAAAATCTGATGTTTATTATTCTGAATGGGCTAACAAAAGCGTTAAGTTCTATGAGGAAGAGATTGAATTTTTTGATTTCTGCTTAGAGACTTGCGCTTTAAGCGGTTTGAATAAAAGCTCTTATTCTTTGATATTTGAAATTGATGATGATGCTGTTTTAAGGATTGACAAGATAAAGTATGCACTATTAGTTGATGTCAAAAATAGTGCACCTATATTGTTGCAAAATTTCACAACAATAAATATCAACAAAAATAAAAATACAACAATAAATCTTTCACAATACTTTTCTGATCCTGATGGAGATATTTTAACTTATAATTATTACAAAACTGACAACATAACAATATTATTTGAGAATGATATTGCAACTATATTGCCAGATAAAGGAATTGATGGTTTGAGGTTTACTTATTTCTTGGCAAATGATAGCCAGAACTTTATTGTTTCGAATGTTTTTGCCATTAACATCAGCCAAGAAATATTTAAGCCAAAGGTTTTTGTTGGAAAGCCAGTAAAATGGACAAGCAAAATATTGATTGATGTAAGCAACGTAAGCTCTGTCAACTTGACATTGCCAGAAACAGCAAGCAATATTACAATTAACATTCTAAACCAAACAATACAAAAAGAATTGCCTGATGAAAAAATAAAAATAATTGAAGATGGCAAAATTAAAGACAAAGAATTATTTGAGGTTGAGAAGAAGCTTGAGAAGATTAACAAGAAAATAAGCATTTTGGAAGAGGCAAAATCAAAACAAGCATTGAAAGTTGCAGTTGATGAAGCAGAATTTAGCTTAAATGAAATTGATGCAAAATTAAATGAATTATACAATAAAAAATCAGAAATAGAATTACAGTTAAATCAGCTATTAAATGCAAATTTGATAACAGCAAATGTTGTTGCAATAACTGAAACAACAATAAATCAAACACTGCCAGTATTGTTCATTAATGAAAGCTTGACAAGAAATATTGAAATTGAGATTTCTTATGAGACAGAAGCGCCTATTGCAATAGAGAATGAGGTTAATGCTTATACAAAACAAATAAAGGTAATTTCTGAAACAAGCTATGAGGATGTGCTTTCTTATACAACATTGAATGATGTTCCGCAACAAGCTGTTAAATTATATTGGTTAAAAGATGACGCTAAGGAATTAATTACAGATGTTCAGTACATTGACACTAATTCCAATAATTTAATTGACAGGATAGAATGGCTCATTCCACATCTTTCTAATCAAACTTATGAGGTTAGCATTACTGTGCTTAATGTCCAAAGCTTCCCAACAGTTAATGGAAACTGGACTGTTGCATTTAACACAACTGGAACTGGAAATTTGACAATTTTTGCTTACAATGGGACAAGCTATGCTGAAGTTCCAGACGATAGTTCTACAATTAACGATTTAGAGTATTTGGAAACAAGATGCAATGAGCTTGTTTTGAACACCACAATTGTTTGTGCTAATGGTGAGCAGATGCCTTATGAGGTTTACAAAATCAAGAAACGAATTGCTGAGATCAAGAAAAGATTGAATGAGCTGAATCAGTGACATGCGAGTGAGCGGAGGAATGCGAAAGCTCGCTTTCGCTCGCTTAACTACCTGAACTCGCTCACATGTACCTGGGTGAGAAAATGAAAAAACAAGAAAAAGTATTTATACAACTTAAGTTGTATATATATACAACTAGAGGTGATAAATTTGATATCAAAAAACAGTAAGAGACTGAATAAGGAATTTAACTGGTGCTCAAGTAAAAATACCTTTGTTAAAGTTGGCAAAGAGAGTTATATAGACTACATGGACGAAGCTTTATCAGATTTAAACTCTGCTGCTAAAGAAGAAAATGAAAAATGGGCTATAACAAAAGCTTACCAAGCGTTGTTCTTGGCTTGTAATGCTCTGCTTGTGAGAAAGCTTGGATTTTATTCTAAAGACCATGGCTGCGTAATAGTAGCATTGCTAAAGCATAGTATTGTCACAGAAGAGAAATTGGCAAGGATAAATGCTATGCTTGAGCAAAAGAAAAAACTATTTTCAGAGCTAAGACCAAGAATGAACTTCTTTGATGAAATATCAAATATCAGAATTACAAGAAACAAGTACCTCTATCTGCCACGAACTCAGCGCAAATTAAAGGTTTCTGCAAAAGGCGTTATTGAAGAAGTCAAAGAAATAATCAGGATTTTAGGTGAGGAAGAATGATTAACGGATTATCGCCATTAACAAAAAATAAGCTTGAAATTTTAAAGTATATTTATGAGAAAAAGGAAACTCATCTTTTAGATATTGCCAAAAATTTGAAAATTCATCCATTTTCTTTACAGAAAACTTTAAAGTCGTTAAAGAGTATTCTTGAAGAGAAAAAAACAGGCAGAACAATTGTTTTGAAGATAGATAAAAACATAAAAGATTATTTTGAGCTAATTTACATAATAGAAGATTATAAGTTAAAAAATGGCAGCAGAATATTAAAATTATTGGTTAAGAGCCTTAAGGAATTCTTTTCTAAAGACAAAAATGTACTGGCTTGTGTTTTGTTTGGAAGCTTTGCAAGAGGCTCTTTTACTGAAGAAAGCGACATTGATTTGCTATTTGTTGTCAAATCTAAAGTTAAACAGATAGAAGAGAGATGTTCTCAGCTTTCAACTTTGCTTGGCAGAGAAATAAATCCACTTGTTATGAATGAAAGAGAGTTTAGAATTGCTTTGCAAAGTAAAGAGCCAACTATTGCATCTTTACTAGAGCCTTCTCAAAGATTGCTGATTATTGGAAAAGAATACTTTTTGAGGAATACATATGGAATATGAAAAAATCTGCAAGGGATGCGGAAGCGGTAATGTAATTAAAAAGGGTAAAAGGAAAAATAAGTATGGAGTAGTGCAGAAATATTTTTGCAATAATTGCAGCAAGTATTTTATATTAAAAAAATTAGAGAAAAAGGTATATTCTGCCAAAGTAATAATACAGGCTATTAGTTATTATAATTTGGGATATAGCTTGGATGAAAGTTCTAAATTAATTAATAAAAAGTTCAAGGTTAAAGTTTCATCAAGGGCTATTAGCAATTGGCTTAATGAATTTGAGGAGGTATGCGGTTATTACAGGATAAGGGATAAAGCAAAGGGATTATTTAAGCCAAAAGATATTATTTTCAAGAAAATATTCAGGCATTTGCAATTATATAAATTTAGGTATCACAAAGCAAAGATTGAATTTTTTGTTAATAAATATTTCAATGGATTAAAAGATTATTCGGCTGATGTTTCTAGAAATTGTCCTAATGAGTTGTTTAAAGATAGCCTTAGAAGTTCCAATATCAAGTTAGATATTGATATTAACAAAATAAAGGTTTTCAAGAAAGAGAATTATGCTTGCAAGCTTGCTTCTCTTGCTTTGGAATCTGCCAGCAAGAATTCTGAAAGGCATGATAAATTGCAGGAGTTTATGCTTGCAAATGACACATGCACAATTGCTACAGAAGTTCCTGTTTACTTGTTTTTGAATGAAATAAAACAATATGGAGTTTTTGATTTGTTTGAAAATTCAATTAAAAATAACACATTAAACAAAAAACCCAATAATGAAAAAATATTCAAAAATAATACTGCAATTACTGGGCATATAGATTTTGTACAGCTTAAGTTTGGCTCTGTTTATGTTTTGGATTACAAGCCAGATGCTGACAGAGTTTCTGCTGTTTCACAGCTTTTTGTTTATGCTTTGGCTTTATCTGTCAGGACTGGCATTTGGCTGCGCAACTTTAGGTGTGCTTGGTTTGATGAGAATGGCTACTATGAGTTTGTGCCATCTGATATTGTTCTGAGATTTTGTAATGTTCCTCAGCATAGAGTTAGGGAGTTTTTTGTCAGGAATAAGGAAAGGAGGTATTTCACAAGCATAGAGTTTCACGAAAAAAATGAGCAAGGTGTTGAATGAGGATTGAGGTTGATAAAAATGCATATAGAAGTTGATCAGAGCTGGAAAATTGAACAATTAAACATGAACAGTGTAATTGCTTTTAGCAATAAAAATCAATATTCTATTTTAATTTCAAATGAGGTAAAACAAGAAGCTTACAAATCGTATAAGGGGAAAATCAAAGAGCTGAGATATAGGTTATTCTGCATTGGAGTGTATTACTACCTAAAAGACTACATCAAAGAAAAAGAGCTGATTACTATATGTTGTGAGTATGTAGGCAAAGAGAATCTCATTAAGTCATTTCTGCTTGACTATTTAAGAAAAGATTACCCAGCAATTGATCCAAAAATTATTCGCTTTGGCAAGATAGGCAAAAAATCGAATGCCCACGCTGTAGCGATTGATGTCTATAGAGGCAACAGAAGGCCGAATAAAATTCTATCATTAAGCGAGGTTAAAAAATGCTTAAAGAAATGATTCGGGGGGCAGGCAACACCTGCATTTTCTTCCATAACGCATACCTTTCACAGTATGTGTTGGAGGGAAAACACCCTTCATCAAGGTGTATTAGTGATGCTTACTATAAAAAGTTTTCGTTTATGAAAACTCAAAAAGTTGCATGCGAGAACGCTCGCGTTCAACTAGGTGACGAAGATTGCAATCAAAGTGACAAAAATTTCAAGCTTGAAGGTGATTAAAATTTCAATAGATTTAGGTGACGAAGATTTCAGATTGAGGGAAGGGTAATGAAGAATTAGTTTTTGCAAAAGAGGCTGAAAATTGATTGGTTTGAGTAAAAAAGGTGATTTGAAAAGGATTTTATGGATTTTAATAGTTGGAATGCTCTTGTTTGGGGCTTTTGCTGGGTTTTTAGTTTTTGGAGAGACAGCAGAGGAGGAAAAATTGAGATTGGAGGCGGAATTGGCGCAGCTTGAGTCGGATTTGAGTGCGATTGAGGGGGGAAGATGGGTTAATTATTCTTGTAATGTTAATCAAATATTTTTTAATAATTATAATTGTGATAATCAAATAGGGTATCATACTGTTAAAGTCTTGACTGAAGGAATACACAACCAACGGTTTAACTTTTCCAACCAGATTGCAGATGCACATAACTTGGCTTCTGTTGCTAATGTAACAACAAATGGCTCTGTTAATCAGTTTATTGATGATACAGATACTGATTTCTTGAAAGGAAATTTAAGCTTAAATGTATCAATAGCTGGAACTGGTGCAGGTGCAAATGTAACTTTAAAACCTTTTGGTGAGATAACTGCAAATGCAAGTACTGTTTTGCTGATGCACTTTAATAATGATACTGGGACTGGGGAGAGTGCTTCGTTATTCTTAGATAATTCAACTTATGGGAATAACGGGACTTGTAGTTTAGCCAGCAACCAATGTCCTATATTTAATGAGAGTAATGCCAAGTATGGAAGAGCTGCTTTGGAATTTGATGGATTGGATGATTATTTTAACATTAGTAATAGTACTAAAGGGAAATTAAGTATGGGTAATAGTTCTTTCACTGTTGAAGCTTGGGTTAAACCAAAAAATAATATACCAAATGCTATTAATCCTATGTATATTACTAGCCAGTATTGCACAGGCGGAAACTGTCCAACAGCAGGATTCACTTGGAGTGTTACACAGAGTGGTACTGTCCGTATAGTTTTTGGAAGAGGAAGTTCTTACTCTCTTTACACAAATAAAACTATATCTGCTGGCGAATGGAGCCATATTGCAGTTAATATTGTCAAGGTAGCAGCTCAAAGCAAAGCATACATTAATGGAATAAGCGTTAACTACACTGAGCAAAAGCCAGAAGATATAACAAATGATATAAGCCTAATTGGTACAACTAACAATAACACTGCAGTCGGGCAAATTAACCTAGAAGTTGATGGTGGAGGTAGTTTCTTTAATGGAACTATGGACGAGCTAGCAATCTGGAATGGCTCTTTGAGTTCTGACATAATAGCAATGCATGCTGGCTATGTTATAATTGGCAACTTTACTTCTCAAGTCTTTGATGCAAATAAATCAGTACAATGGAGCTATATCTCATGGTATCAAGGAGCGGATGAAAAGGGAGTAAGCAACTTGTATCAGCAGGATTTAAGCAATGTGATTAATGCTTCAACTGTCTTGTACATGAAATTCAACAATGACACTTTGGAATCAGAGAGGCAATTGAATGTAACTCACAACATTTCTGCTGAAACAAATCTTGTTTTGTACATGCCGTTTGATTCGGCTAATGCAAAAGAATTGAAAGAAAATGGAAGCACTGTTTTATTGATGCATTTCAATAACAGAAGTGATTGGGGTGAAAATGATACTTTCTTTGTTGACAATTCCACATTATTTAATAATGGGACATGCAATCTTGCTTCATCATTATGCCCATCAGTCAATACAACTGATTTCAAATTTGGAAGAGCTTCTCTAACTTTTGATGGTACTAATGATTTTGTAAATGTTAGCAGTCTGGATAATTCGACGGATTTGCCAAGTACTCTAACAACATATAGCTTTGAAACATGGTTTAAAGGATTCGGAACAAGTTCAGGAACAACTCCAGCGACTATAGGAATTCGAGATTCTACTGGAGGTAATGGTATCTTCTTAGTCGTAGAGCATAGAACAGGTGCTAGTCCTGGAATAAGTGTAAACATAAGAGACAATGCAAATACTCTCTTGAATCCTATAACAGATGTTGGAGACAAATTAACAGATAGAAATTGGCACCATGAAGCTGTTGTTAGAGATGGCAATACAGTAAGAACATATTTAGATGGTGCTTTGATTAGCACAGCGAGTGCCACATTAGGAAATATAGGGTGGAACCAAGCTTTAATTGGCTCTAATAATGTAGGCAGTATATTTAATGGGTCATTAGACGAAGTAGCAATCTGGAACGTTTCCCTTTCATCTCAAATAATTGCACAGCATTCCGGCTATGGAATTGACAGAAGCATTTACGGGAATAATGCCAGCTTGATGAATGGCTCTGTAATTAATTTTACTGGCAAATTCCAAGAGGCGATGCAGTTTGATGCTTTTAATGATTATGTAGAAATAAAAGATAGTGATGATTGGGGTTTTGGGACTGATGATTTTGCTATAGAGATGTGGGTTAATTCTAAAGTACCAGTAGTCTCTGCAAATATCTACAACCTTATAAGCCAGTCCGAAAGTGCAGCTAGTAATTATTGGTCATTTAGAAAAAATGATGATGCTAATCTAAAATGGAGGTTTGAAGCTAATCCAGGGCCTTCTCTCAATGGCGGAGCAGAGACAACAATGCTAGAAATTGGGCGATGGTATCACATGGCTGTTACAAGAGTTGGTGGTACGTTGACAATATACCAAAATGGTATAGCTATTGCTAGCGGAAGTGGTGCTACTTCGATGCCAAATCTTAATGCACCATTACATATAGGATTTAGAAGAAATGTTGTTGGTGATTTCAATGGGACAATGGATGAGGTAGTAATCTGGAAGAACAAAACATTAAGTGCAGACAAAATCGCCGAGCACGCAGGCGCAAAAATAATTGATTACTCGCAATACGGCAACAATGGGACAAGAAACTTCAATTCAACAAGCGATTTCGGAAGGAACTTTACTGATGGGAAGTTTTCAAAGGCATTGCAGTTTGATGGGGTGAATGATTTTGTGAATGTGACAAATATTACTGGACTGAACTTAAATGGAAATGCTGCAACTTTAGAGGCATGGGTAAACCCAAGAGCAATTACTGGGCCTCCACATACAATCATAAGAAAAGATCTCACTGGATCTGATGGTGGCTACTTCTTTGATTTTAGTAATGAAGATAACATAAGATTTTCATTAGGGGGCTTAAATGGTGGAAACCCATTGGCATCAACTCAATCTCCAACAGTTGATGAATGGAATCATATTGCTGGAACTTATGATGGCTCTGCTATGAGGATTTTCCTAAATGGCGTGCAGATTGCATCAGTAGCAACGTCAGGAAGCATTACAACAGGCCCCGACACTACAATAATTGGAAATGATGAAGGTTTAACTACACCGGTTAATGGCACCATAGACGAACTCTCAATCTGGAATGTTTCTTTAAGTGCAGATGAAATAAGAAAGCATTACGAAAAAGGAGTTTTGAAATTAAACTTAAGCTATAGAACTTCTCAGGATAATGTAACATTCACAGCTTGGACTTCTGTCGGAAACAATACTTTAAGCGCAATAACTTCAAATGCTATAAACAGATACTTCCAATACAAAGCTGATTTCAACACAACAGATGCAAGGTACACTCCAATATTGAACAATGTAAGCATTAATTACACAATAAGAAGCAATTTGACAATATTTGATGATACTGAATTAAGAGTTGTTATAGCAAATGAGAGATTTAACTTTACTGCTAATTTTACTGATTTTGTCAAGCCAATAAATGGAACAAACATAAATTGTACAATTAGCTTAAACTCAACTGGCTCTTATGCAGCTCCTATTAAAATGAATTTTACTTCTCAAAATAAATATTATTATTATGAAACTTCATTTAGCAATAAAACAATTGCTAGCTTTAATGTAACTTGTGATGGAACTGCTCTTGGACATCGATTAATGAGAACAATTGATGCATTTAATGTGACTGTTGCAAGGGTTTCAAACTTTAATGGAACAACAACAGATTACAATAATTTAGCTGCATTTGATAATATTAGTAATGCAATTCTTGAAATTGTTGGCTTTGGAAGAATTACTTGGCTTAATACAATAAATATAACAGGAGCTGATTTAAACAAAAATATTAACATAAGCCAAAACAATATTGGTTTATTCCCAGAAAACTTGCACAGAACTTTAAACACATCTGCCAATATAACAATTTACAATGTGCAAAGCTTAGTAAGCCCAAGAATCTTAAGAAATAATGTAACTTGTCCAGAATCAATTTGCACTTTAATAAGCTATAACGGAACTGCAATAACGTTTAATGTTACTTCATTCAGCAATCATTCTGTAACAAACGGAACTTTAAATATAACTGTTAATTTGAATAATACATTAGTTTCTGCAGGCACTCCAATTCTTGTTAGTGGAAAAGCAAACTTAAGCAATGGCACAAATGTAAGCAATAATTTAATAAGATTATTTGTTGATGGTACAGAGCAAGGCATAGGCTTAAACTTCATTGATAACTCTGATGCTGATTTCAATAAAAGCACTAATTTAAATGCAACAAGAGTAAGAGGAACTGGAAGCAATGCAAATGTAACCTTAGCTGATTGGGATTATGATCCTGATGGAAATTTAAGCGTTAATTTAACTGCTTACTGGAAGTTTGATGAGCCGACTTCTTCTAATAACAGAAGTGATTACAAAGGGAATAATAATTTAGCAACAAATTCAACAATAACAAGAGTTGATGGTGTAAGAGAAGGGGCTGCTAATTTTACACGAACAAGGCAACAATATTTGAATATCAGCAATAACACAGATTTAAGTGTAGGGGGAAATATAAGCTTTACAATTGCTGCTTGGGTGTTTTTAGATAGTGAAGATGTAATGTATGCTGTTTCAAAGCACAATAATGTCGCAGGTGATATGGAATGGTTTTTAAGATTTGATGGTGGAACAGATACAGATAAATTTAGGTTCCAAGTTGTTGAAGGAGCTACAACTAACAAGGATGTTACATCAACAACTACTGTTACTAATGGCACATGGTATTTCTTAGTTGCATGGTATGACGATGATGCAAATACAATTAATCTACAAGTAGATAATAGTGTGGTTGATACAACTACTGGAATAGGTGCTCTTAACTTTACTGGTTCACCTTTCAGGATTGGAGCCTTCAGTAGAACACCATCTAATTTCTGGGACGGCCGCATCGACGAAGTAGCATTCTGGAAAAGAATATTGACACAAAAAGAAAGAAATGTATTGTACAACGGAACTAATGCAAGCAGTTATCCATATCTATCTGGCAACACTTTCAAGCCATACAAAGGCAATTTTACAAGCCAAATTTTTGATGCTGGCAGAACAGTCAACTTCAGCTATATATCATGGTATCAAGGCGCAGATGACAAAGGAGTTAGCGCAGGCTATCAGCAGGATTTGGGTGGATTGGTTAATGCTTCAACTGTGTTGTACATGAAGTTTAACAATGACACTTTGGAATCAGAGAGGCAATTGAATGTAACTCATAATATTTCTGCAGAAACGAATCTTGTTTTGTATATGCCGTTTGATAGTGCTAGTGCTAGGGAATTAACTGCAAATGCTTCTACTGTACTTTTAATGCACTTTAATAATGTAAGTCCTGAGAATTACAACATGTCAAACACAACACTAATTTATGATAATTCTAGCTATGGCAATAATGGAACATTATTTTTAAACACAAGCGCTGGTAACTTTACACCAAATGGTGGCAGATTTGGAGGTGCTTTTGTGTTTGACGGAAGGGACGATTTTATCAACATTACAAGTTTAAGAGGATTTTCAAATGGAACAAATGCATCTACAATAGAGGCATGGTTTAAAGCCGATGGTTTCCCGGATGGTAGGACTACAATAGCTGGTTATGGACAAGATAGCACTAATTCACAAAGGTCATTTTACCTTGGTATTGGAACATCTGGCACAGATCGTGTACTAAAAATTAGGACTAATGGAGATGATACTGGTGGAAATACAATAGTAAGCACAAACACATGGTATCATGCTGCGGTTGTTGATGATGGAACAAACATGAAGTTATATTTAAACGGAATCTTAGATGCAAGTGTTGCAAGAGTTGGAAGTGGAAAACTAGCAGAAGAAGCTTTTATAGGAAGAATTGACCCTGGAATGGGAGAAGCTTTCTTCAACGGCACAATAGATGAAGTTGCTATTTGGAATGTCTCGTTGTCTTCAGCAATAATTGCACAGCATTCAGGTTATGGAATTGACAGGAGCATTTATGGGAATAATGCGACTTTGATGTTTAATACAACTGTTAATCAAAGCGGTAAATTTGGAGAGGCTATGCAGTTTGGTGGAAATGGTTTCGTTAATGTTACTCAAAGCAGTAATTGGAATTTTAGTACTAGAGATTATGCAATTGAATTTTGGGTTAAATTTAGAGGATTTGTTAATAATGTGATAATGGTAGACCTTGGAGGAGATACTAATATAGAAACCAGAGTTCAGTATGATAATGTAAATAAAAAATTTGTTGTTTATAGAGGAGGTGATTTAGTTGTTAATACAGACTGGACAGCTTCGACAGATACATGGTATCATGTTGCTGCTTCTGTAAGCAGTAATAATGTAAGAGGTTACATTGATGGATCGCAAATAGGAACAGGCAGTAACACCAGACCTGTAAACAACACACAAAACCTGATAATTGGTGCTTTTAGAAATGCAAATGGCAACTTTGTTAACGGCACAATGGACGAAGTCGCAATCTGGAACAAAACATTATCTTCTGATTTAATAGCACAGCACGCAGGCGCAAAGATTGTTGATTATTCCAATTATGGCAACAATGGAACAAGAAACTTCAATTCAACAAGCGATTTTGGAAGGAACTTCACTGATGGAAAGTTTTCAAAGGCATTGTTGTTTGATGGAAAGAATGACTGGATAAATGTTACAAATGCTTCTGGATTAAATATAATAGGAAATTCTATAACAATGGAAGCATGGGTTTATCCCATAACAATGACCACTAATAAGGCTGGTGTTTTCAGAAAAAATAGAGGTGGACCTGATGGTGGTTTCATCTTTGATATAGATACTGATGATGGACTCAGAATGGTTCTAAATGTATCAGGTACTCAAACATTACTAACAACTGCTGGTATTCCTCAAAATAATGTTTGGAGCCATGTTGCTGGAACTTATGATGGAACAACAATGAGGCTTTACCTAAATGGTGTACAGGTTGCTTCACAGGCATCAAGTGGCTCTATTGGTGTAAGTGATGAAAACTTAATAATAGGTAATGACCCAACTTTAGTTTCTCCATTCAACGGCACCATTGACGAAGTAGCAATCTGGAATGTAAGCTTATCATCAGATGAAATCAGAAAACACTACGAAAAAGGAGTTTTAAAATTAAACTTAAGCTACAGGACAAGCAATGATTCAACTGCATTTAGCCAATGGACTCCTGTGCCAAATAACACATTAAGCACAGTTGGGTTTAGCATTGCTGATGACAGCTTAATAGATGTTGTTGAGGGTGTTGTGGTTAGAAATGAAAAAATAAAAGAAAGCGGATTCCTCAACATGGCCGAGGAGTGTCGAAGTACAGATGAGAGAGGAACAAATAACTATTTAAATGTTTCGATTTTAAATTCTGATAAGTGCAAAGCCGCGGAAGCTCAACATGGCCGAGCGCCCAGTTCTCAACTGGGTGTACTGTCGAAGTACATGCGGGTTCAAAACTCTCAGCGTAGAGTTGAGAGTCCCGTCCGCGGCGCATTAAAAACTAACTCTGATAATTCTGAAAATGTTGTTGTGAAGAATGTTAATGAATCCGCTTTCTTTACATTCTCGTCCAGCAGAAATTTAAGCTTCCTGGAGGGGAACTGTGACTTTGACATTATCTCTTCCTCTAGTGAGATCAGCAGCATAGTGCAAGGCTGCCTTGACATGCTCCTTTGTGAGAGGTGTTATGAAGCTTGTAATTATCTCTTCAACAGGCATGCCTGCTTCCAGCATCTCCAGAACCTGCCAGACCATGATTCTGGTGCCTTTGAAAGTGGGCTTGCCATGGCAGATTTCGCTGTCCGCAACGATGTATTTGTTGATTTCGATTCTCATGATGTTGATGAGGGTAAAGGGCTATTTAAAGGTATCGAAAATCAAAGATTTTCGGGACTCCCGAAAATGCAAAGCATTTTCGATAGTATCGGAAATCAGGAAATAATCCCAATTGATGAATTCAAGAAAATCTGCCCAACACTTGACTGCAATGTAGTTGATTACATAACAGCAAAGAAGAAGATAAAAGACATTAAAGAAGGAGACATTGTTTTATCTTTGGATGAAAACTCTGGGAAATTAAAGCCTGCAAAAGTCAATGCCTTGCTTGACCATGGTATAAAACCAATATTTGAATTAAAAACAATTTCTGGCAGAGCAATAAACACAACTGCTGAGCATCCGTATTTAGTAAAATTATATGATAAAGCTTTATGTGATAAATATGCAAATACTTTCTGGAATAAAATAAATGAAAAAGAAGAAAACGGGTTCCATAGCCAAGCTATTGCACCCAACCAAGATCTGATTCCTTCGCGAACAAATACTATAAAACAAAACCTATTTAAATATCTTTCGGTTGAAAATGAAGGGACGAAGCTGGGGTCGCATAGCCTGGCCAGTCGAATGCGAGTGAGCTCGTTCAAAAGCGAACTCGCTCACAACTCACTGTCAGACCGAGGATCTGATTTCCTTCGCGGATCCGCGGGTTCAAATTCTCTCAGCAATGAGATGAATCTCCCGCCAGATGCATGCGAGTCGCTCGCATGCTCGCGACATCTACCAGCGTCAAAAATTAGTTCTGAAAATGAATTTGAGCAAAATGGCTATTGCACAAGATGGGTTGAGGCTTCAGAATTAAATGAAGGCATGGAGATTGCTGCGCCTAGGATAGAAAATGATGTTAATCAAAAAGAAAAATACAATAACAATGGTGTTTCCTTTAATGTTCCTGTTTTAGGGTCTACACTAAAACCAAGAGATTCCAATACCACAACTCCGATTAATACCTTATCTATGATTTCTGATATTAAGACTCGAGTTACATCTTCTTTACCTTTGATTTTTATACGAGCTTCACCTTCGTTTAATTTAATTATACCTCCGCCTGATTCTACTTCTCTTTCAGCTAAAGCTTTAATTTCAAGTCTATCTGCTAATTCTTTTGGCAGTACTGTTAAAGTTGCGCCTGTGTCAACTAAAGCTTTGACCTTTTCAGAGTGCTTCCTTTCTAAATCAAATATTTCCGCTTCAACCCATGAATGTCCCATAAACACAAGTAACAATAATGATATATTTAAAGATATTGTTTTTGAAAAAATTGCCTCAATTAATGCTTTTGACAAGCAGCACGTATATGACTTAAGCATTGAAGGAACAAAAAACTTCATTGCAAATGACATTATCGCTCATAATACTGCAAGATACTTCCAGTACAAAGCTGATTTCAACACAACAGACGCAAAATATTCACCGATATTGAATAATGTAACAATTAACTATTCTGGAATATTCACTGATGCTTTTGGAAGGTATAACTTTACTATAACTGCAGGCTCAACAGCCAAAACCTATGAAGTCAAGGCAAATACAACATTTGAAGGCTTAAATGGACAGCAAAATAATACGTTTAGGGTTACTGCAATTCCTGTAATTAACAGAAACTTTACAATTCCAACATTCCCAAGATTTGGACAAAATGTCACTTTTGTTGTTAATGTAACAGATGCGGACAACAATATATTGTATATCAACTTCACCTTGAAGCCAGCAAATGGAAGCATAATTAACTTAACTAATGGAACAAGAGTTGGAGATTTGCACAATGTTAGCTTTAATTTAACTAACTATGGAACTTGGTTCTGGAACATAAGTTTGACAGATGCAGATGGCTTTATTGTAAATATGACAGGAACTGGAGAGATAATTTTGATGCAGATAACTGTTAATCTGAATGCAACTTTAGTTCCTGCCTCATCTCCTATTGCTGTAAGTGGGCATATTAATTTATCTAATGGAAGCAATGTGAGCAATAATGTAATTAGTATTTTTGTAGATGGAACAGAGCAAATATCACTACATAACTTTACTGATGATACTGATACAGATTTCAACGCTGGAACGTTCATTAATGTTTCAGTGCAAGGAACTGGAACTCTTGCTAATTTGACATTAAACAAGAATGAAAGCGGTGCCTATCCAAATATGACAGGAAACTTCACATCTCAGACATTCAATGCTGGCGGTGTGGCCAATTGGAGCTATATAAGCTGGACAGATGTTGCAAACAACAAATATGGGCAAGATTTAGGCGATTCAATAAATGCTTCTATGGTTTTGTATATGAAGTTTAATAATGATACTTTGGAATCTGAGAGGCAGTTGAATGTAACTCATAACATTTCTGCTGAAACTAATCTTGTTTTGTATATGCCGTTTGACAGCGCTGCTGCAAGAGAATTAACGCAGAATGCAAGCACAATTTTATTATTACATTTCAACAACAGGAGCGATTGGGGTGAAAACAACACTTTCTTTGTTGACAATAGCACTTATAAAAATAATGGAAATTGCACTGGAACAGGCTGTCCAGCAGTTAATACAACTAATTATAAGTTTGGAGGAGCTGCTTTGACTTTTGATGGCATTAATGATTATGTTAATATTAGCGATAAAGACAGCTTGGATGCTGTTTCTGCCTTTAACGGAACAACTGTTGAAGCGTGGGTTTATGTGGCTGGAAGCCCAACTGCAACACACCAAGTTGTGTATAAGAGTAATGCTTATTTCCTTTCGGTATTATCAGATGATACAGTAAGATTCTTAGTATATGAAGAGCCAGCTGGCAATGGTATATTTGATGCAACAACTACTACAACTATAAACAGAAATGAATGGCATCACCTTGCAGGAACATTTGATGGCTCTAATGGTAAAGTGTATATTGATGGGGCATTAGCAATAACAGATTCTGTAGACGCTGGAGAAAGGGTATATCAAAGCAATACATTCTCATTAATGATAGGTTCTGCTAATACCCTTGATGCTTTCTTCAACGGCACAATTGATGAAGTAGCAATATGGAATTTAAGCTTAAGCTCTGGAGATATTGCAAAACATTCAGGTTATGGAATTGACAGGAGCATTTACGGGAATAATGCGACAGTAATAAATGGAACAACTGTAAACTTTACTAGTTTCAAATTTGGTGAAGCCATGACATTCGGCACAGACAATGATTTTGTCAGGATTAAAAACAATTCACTTATAACATTTGGAAATGGGGTGACAGATAAGCCTTTCTCAATAGAAGCTTGGGTTAATTATAATCCCTCTACTGCTAGACTTGGTTGTGCAATAGCAGCAAAATCCAGCGAAGGAGGAGAGCACGAGTATATTCTTAATAAAGATGGCGATGACAGATTGTTTTTAATCCTATATAACCGTACAGGCAATAGTGCCATCAGACGCATAGCAAATCACAATCTCACTTCATTATTAGGCAATTGGATTCATGTAGTATCAACATATGATGGAAGCAGCAGCGATACAGGAATAAAACTATATCTAAATGGTGTGCAGCTGTCCACAACTAGTGCTAGTACAGCACCATATGTTGCCATGACTGGCAGCAGCGACTTACTGATTGGTAGATGGAGACCAGATTCCTGTAATGTCACAATAGATGAGTTTGCCATTTGGAATACTACTTTAACCCCAGACAAAATCTCAGAACACGCAGGCGCAAAAATTGTTGATTACTCGCAATACGGCAACAATGGAACAAGAAACTTTAATTCAACCTCTGACTTTGGAAGGAACTTTACAACAAATGCTAAATTTGGAAAGGCTTTGGTGTTTGATGGGGTTAATGATTATGTGAATGTTACTGATTTACCCTCAATGAACGCTTTAACTCTTGAAGTATGGATTAATCCTAGCGATGTTTCAACTAATAATGTTATACTCGGTCATAATTTAGCTGGCAACAATAATGGAGATGTGAATTTTATAGTTAAAACAGACGGGAAACTATATTTCCTTTTGAGTGACGGAACTTCAGAAACAGAAATTAATACAAACACAATATTAAATACAAATACATGGTATTATACTGCTGCAACTTATTCTGGCTCAACAATGACGATTTATCTTAATGGTCTAGCCGAAGTTACAGGCACAATTAGCAATGCAAATCCTTTTGCTTTTTCTGGTAATCCAAATGTAGGAGGAGATATAGATGGTAAATCAAACTTCTTCAACGGCACCATTGACGAACTCTCAATCTGGAACGTTTCTATTGAGTCAAGCTTAATTGCACAGCACGCCCAAAGAGGCTTAACAAATCTAAGCATTTATTACTCTGCTTCAAATGACTCAACAACATGGTCAGATTGGACAAGGGCAACGAATAATACTTTGACAGCAGTTGGATTTTCAATTGCAGATGACAGCTTGGTTGATGTTGTGGATTATGTTGTTGTTAGAAATGATGTAATTAATGATAATTATTCAACATCAAACAATCTTTTAATGTCGTCAGTTGATAATATATCAATTTCAGATTGTTCTTTGAACCTTTTTTCATTGGACCAAATAGCGCAGTCAGAGGCTAATGCCAATGCAAAATATGGCATATCCTTGGAATGCCCAGCCAATAACTTCAAAGCTTTGGATTCAAACTTCTTAAATTCGGATCTGGGAACAACATCAGTTATTTCAGACAATAAAGCAAATGATATTATAAACTCTAAACCGCCTATGCCGCAAAACTTGCAGATTCTTTGTTTAAGCTTATATAATTCATCCAGCGCAAAATCAGGAACAATCAATTTAGCTCCTTTAAGATACGCAGATTTAAGCAAATTCCTTGTAAAAGATTCAGGCTTAAAAAATGAGAATAAAACACTGGCATCAACAACAATCAATCTCATCTGCAATGCTCCAAATTATGGCATGTATCTTTTAGCCAAGTTGTCTCTATATTCTTCCACAAGTTCTGAGAAGTTATCATCAGTAAGCTTGCTTTTCTTTAATATATCATCAACTGCCTTAAACAAGAGCAATATTTTAAGTTTCTCCTCTACAGCGCTCCTTAATAATGATTTAGTAGCGGACTTATTAAGCTCGTCCCCAATAATTTCATTAAATCTATCAGGAATTTCAATCCTTAATTCAGCCATTTTAATATCACCTAAAGAAACCAATGAAAATGCATATTTAAAGGTTGTGGTTAATAGTAAGGATTTAAAAGAAAATAATGAAAAAGAAGAAAATCAGGCACGTAGCTTGGATAAAACTTCTGTTTGGCGAACGGAGATTTTAAACGAATTCTTTGTGGATTCGGAAACTACCAAAACTCACACTGTAAGTAGCAATAAACAAGACAAATATAAAAATCTTTCGGTTTTAGATTCAGACTATTCAATAATCCCAATTGATGAATTCAAGCAAATTTGCCCAAGCATTGATTGCGGTGTTGTTGATTACATAACAACAAAGAAAAAAATCAAGGATGTTAAAGAAGATGATTATGTATTAAGCTTGGATGAGAAAACTGGAAAAATAGTTCCAGCAAAAGTCAATGCCTTGCTTGACCATGGTATAAAACCAATATTTGAATTAAAAACAATTTCTGGCAGAGCAATAAACACAACTGCTGAGCATCCGTATTTAGTAAAATTATATGATAAAGCTTTATGTGATAAATATGCAAATACTTTCTGGAATAGAAACACATTAACGGATATAAAATCAACAATAACGACTTCTGAAAGTATCAAAAATAATGAATTTGATGAAAAAGACTATTGCACAAGATGGGTTGAAGTAAGCGAATTAAAAAAAGAGATGGAAATAGCTGTACCTTATTATAAAACAGGCGCTGTTAAATGGGAGAAGATTGCTTTTATAACTACTTTAGACGAGCAGCATGTCTATGATTTAGCGATTGAAGGCACTCAAAACTTCATTGCAAATGATATAATTGCGCATAACACTGCAAGATACTTCAGATACCTAGCAAAATTCAACACAAGCAATTCTAATTTAAGCCCAATATTAAATGATGTAACAATTAATTACACAGGCATATTCACAGATAACTTTGGAAATTACAACTATACATTTAATGCTCCAACTACTGCAACAACTTACACTGTTAAGGTTAATGCAACAAGCAACAACATTCCAGGAGAAGCTTTAACTACATTTAGAGTAACTGCAATTCCTGTAATTAACACAAACTTTACAATTCCAACATTCCCAATGTTTAACAGAGATGTAACTATTGTTGCAAATGTAACTGATGCAGACAATACAATTGTTTATGTTAACTTTACTTTATATGCTCCAAATGGAAGCATAATTAACTTAACAAATAGCTCAAGAGTTGGTGACTTGCATAATGCAAGCTTTAATCTAACAAGCTATGGAACTTGGAGATGGAATATTACTGTATTTGACAGTGATGGATTTTT
Organism: uncultured Methanosarcinales archaeon; assembly: GCA_964607225.1. Taxonomy (GTDB): domain Archaea; phylum Nanobdellota; class Nanobdellia; order Woesearchaeales; family GW2011-AR4. Next base: position 23,392 of record CAZSIU010000003.1, read on the forward strand.
GGTTAATTCAAGTTCAACAGGAGAAATAATTTTAATGCAGATAACAGAAAACTTCAATGTAACAGCAACTGAAGCTAATGCATCCATCTCTGTTTCTGGGCATGTTAATTTAAGCAATGGGACAAATGTAAGTGATTCTTTAATTAGTATTTTCTTTAATGAGGTTTTGATGGGAATAAATAACTTGACACCTGTTGGAAATTATAAGCAGAAGCAGTTTGTTGATGATAGTGATAGTGATTTCTTGAAAGGAAATTTAAGCATTAATTCAAGGGTTGTTGGAACTGGTGCTGGTGCGAATGTTACAATAAACATAAGCTCATTGCAAAACCAAACTCAAAACATACAGCAAAGAGGCATTACTGTAAACGCTTCAACTATTTTATATCTAAGATTTGAAGAGGGGACTGGGCAGTATGCGAATGACAGCTCTCAATATGGAAATAATGGAACATTTGGAGCAACAACTGCATCTGCAAGCGATGATCCTGTATGGAATTCAAGTGCTAAATTTGGAAGTTTTGGAGTGAGTTTCAATACAAATGATTTTGTGAATATTAGTGATAGCAATAGTTTGGATGTCGTAGGCAATTTGAGTATCGAAGCTTGGATTAAACCAAATTCACTTAGTGCTTCTGGTAGAGCGATGCTAGTCGATAAGGCAGATTACCCAACTGCTAATGATGTTGGTTACACAATATTTTTGGATCCTAGTGGCTCTAATTTAATTATTAATGGATTTATTGCTAACTCTGGCGGTTCTTGTCAAATAACTGGAACACAAGCTTTTACTTCAAATGAATGGCATCATGTAGCATTTACCTATGATGGTGTAAGAGGCAGAACTTATGTTGATGGACTTACTGACACTGATTCCGCATGTACACAAAGTCCAGCAGCAAATGCTGTGCATTTAACTGTTGGTATGACTAGTGATGCTAGGAATTTCTACAACGGCACAATAGATGAAGTAGGGATATGGAATATAAGTCTTGATAATGCAACAATCTTACAACACTACCAACTCGGCTGGGGTTACTTTAATACTTCAAACTTCACAAGCCAAGTCTTTGATGCAAATGCAGTTGTGAACTGGAGCTATATTTCATGGTATCAAGGCGCTGATGACAAGGGAATAAGCAATTTATATCAGCAGGATTTGAGCAATGTGATTAATGCTTCAACTGTTCTTTACATGAAGTTCAACAATGACACTTTAGAATCAGAGAGGCAGTTGAATGCAACTCATAATATTTCTGCTGAAACAAATCTTGTTTTGTACATGCCGTTTGATTCTGCTAATGCTAGAGAATTGAAAGAAAATGGAAGCACTGTTTTATTGATGCATTTCAATAATGATACAGGAACTGGGGAGAATGCAAGTTTGTTTTTGAGCAACGCTACATTTAGTAATGTTACAAATGGAACTTGCAATCTTGCCTCAGGTTTCTGTCCAGTATTCAATAAGTCAAATGCAAGATTAGGAGCAGCTGCTTTAGAGTTTGATGGAGTGGATGATGTGGTTAATACAACATTCAAACCGAAAAACATGTTAGGAACAAATAAATCATTTAGCATATCCTTATGGACTTTCCTTAAGAGTGCTAAGAATCAAAACTTTATACATACACCTGTAGGAGATGGAGGAGATAGATTTTATTTTATAGTAGATACTGGTACATACATTATTGGATTAGGAAGTCAATTTAAAGATACTGGCATAGTGCCAGTAACAGGCTTCTGGCAACATTTGGTTGTCACTTGGAATGGAAGCAGCTCTCTTAAGCTATATGTTGATGGTGCTCTAAGAAAAGAAGAGTCTTATACTGGAGACGGGCAGCCTGCAAATGGTAATATGGTAATAGGTGCTAGTGCTAGCGATGGTTCTCTTGTAATAAACGGCACCATAGACGAAGTCGCAATCTGGAACATTTCGCTTTCATCAGGAGACATAGCAAAACATTCTGGTTATGGAATTGACAGGAGCATTTATGGGAATAATGCAACATTGATGAATGGAACTATTGTAAACCAAAGCGGTAAGTTTTTTGAGGCAATGCAGTTTGATGGAAAAGGAGATTTTGTTAATTTATCAAATGATAGTGATTTTAATTTTGGAACAGGAGAGTTTGCAGTTGAATTTTGGATGAAAACAACTGATACTTCTGATAATTCTTTGATTGATAAATCTATTTCTGAATCTCCTTTCAGTGGATGGTATTTCTACTTTAGGGGTGCAGGTGACATTGATTTTTTCGCAAACAATGATGCCAATACTCTGGATGGAAAAATTAAAACAAATGATGGTAACTGGCATCATATAACTGCAACAAGAAGGGGTACTACTAGTTATTTATATGTTGATGCTGTATTAGATGTAAGTGCAGCTCATTCTTCAAATGATAATACTGCCGCGGCTCTATTAATAGGTACACAACGTAGCTCTGCTCTTTTCTTCAACGGCACAATGGACGAAGTAGCAATCTGGAACAAATCCTTATCTTCTGATTTAATAGCACAGCACGCAGGCGCAAAAATAATTGATTATTCGCAATACGGCAATAATGGAACGAGGAATTTCAATTCATCTTCAGACTTTGGAAGGAATTTCACAGACGGAAAGTTTTCAAAGGCGTTGTTGTTTGATGCTATAAATGACTATGTTAATGTAAGTGATAGTAGTAGTTTAGATATTAATAATAGTCTTACTATTGAAGCATGGGTTAAATTTGATGGACTACCTAATGATAATATGAATATAGTTTCAAAAGGTGATACAAGTATTGCCAATTATAATTATAATATTAGGACCAACCTAGCACAATTAGATTATGCGTGGAAATGTTGTGGAACTACTGATAATGTATATAGAACAACAAGTAGTGTCCTTACAACAGGTGTATGGACACATATTGCTGCAACGCATGTAAGTGGGAACACACCAAAAATCTATATAAATGGAATTGAACAATCAGCTAGTATTACAAGTGGTGCTGCTACTACCCCTTTAAATTACAGCGCTGATCATCTATATATTGGTAGTAGAGGAAGGAATGAAGCTAGTGGTGCTTTCGTGAACGGCACCATTGACGAAGTAGCAATCTGGAACATTTCATTATCAGAATCAGAAATAAGAAAACATTATGAAAAAGGAGTTTTGAAGTTAAACTTAAGCTACAGAACAAGCAATGATAGCACTACATTTAGCCAATGGTATGGTGCGGGAAATAACACTTTAAGCACTGTTGGGTTGTGTGTTGCTGAAGACAGCTTGATAACATTGGCAAATGGTTCAAAGAAAAAGATAAAAGAAATTCAAGAAGGGGAGTATGTGCAATCTCTTGATGAAAAGACTGGTAAAATTGTTACAAATAAAGTAAATGCTTTGTTGGATATGGGCAATAAGACAGTATACCAATTAACAACGGAATCTGGAAGAGCTATAAACACGACAAAAGAGCATCCTTATTTGATTAGAATTTACAAAAATTCGAATTCATCGGGAAGAAGTTTAATAACTTTGCCCTCAATTTCTTCAGGAGAATGCTGCTTTAGCAATTTAGAGATTGAGCGTTTCTGTGCTTCCAAGTCTTTTGCACGGATTCTTAATAGCCAAATTCCAAAGTGCTTAGAAGAAGCAAATTGCTCATCTGTAAAATGTTTGTCACGTGTAATCAGTAATCTTTGCTCTGATAAAGTCAGTTCAAATACTTCTCCATTCTCAATACCCTTAGGAGATAATTTAACGTCATGTCCTAATTTGGATAAGAAAGAAAATAAGCCTCTATGCACATTTTCATCAAATAAAAACTTCATTTTAGGCAGGGACAAGTTCGAAACTTCTTTCTGTGAGTTGAGCAGCAAACTGCAAAGCTGCTTTGATGTGCTTTTTAATCAAGGAAGGGTATGCTTCAAGGATTTCTTTTGCAGTAGCTCCATCTTCGAGCATTTCCAGAACTATCGAAACCATGATTCTTGTACCTTTGAAAGTAGGCTGTCCATGGCAAATATTGGAATCAACAACGATATAATCATTAATTTCGATTCTCATGAAATAAATAATGATAGTTCAGTATTTAAATATTACGAAAATAATAGTGCTTCTCTGCTTGAGCTAAAAGACGAGCTCATAGAAATTAATAATGTTACAGCTAAATGGGTTAGAGTAAATCAGTTAAAAAAGGGAATGGAAATTGCTGTTCCTGATTATGAATCAAATACAATAAAGTGGGAGAAAATAGTATCAATTAATGTTTTAGAGCCACAGCACGTCTATGACTTAAGCATTGAAGGTACTAAAAACTTCATTGCAAATGACATTATTGCGCACAATACAGGAAGATACTTCCAGTACAAAGCAGACTTCAATACAACTGATGCAAGATATTCTCCAATTCTAAATAATGTAACAATTAACTATTCTGGCATATTTACAGATGCTTTTGGCAACTATAATTATACTTTTAGAGCTCCATCAAGTGGTTCTTATTCAATTAAAGTTAATGCAACTTATGCAAATATTTCAGGAGAAGCATTTACAACATTGCAAATAGACACATCTGCTCCAAGGATTAACTTTACAAGGCCAACTCCTGCAAATAACTCAAGAGCAGTTGGAAATGCACAAAAAATAAACATAAGCATTACAGATAATGCTGTAAGCAGATGCACATTGCAAGTTCATAATGGAACCGACAATGCAACAAATTTCACAATGGAAATAAGAGGCTTAAACTGTAATGTAACTATAACAACACTTGATGGCTACAACTATACTTTAAAGGCTTATGCAACAGACACTGCTGGAAATGAGAATTCAACTGAAAACCATACATTTAGAGAAAACACAAAACCAGAAATTCCAACTTTAAATGCTCCTGCAAACAACTCAAGATTATTAACAACAAGTGTTATATTAAATTACACTACAAATGACAATGATACAGACAATGTAAATTACATTGTTTACTTTGACACAAGCACAAACCCAACAACAATTGTATATAGAAGCACTTCAAAAACATTTGTTGTTTCAACAACAAGAGGCACAACTTACTTTTGGAAAGTGCAAGCAGATGATACTTTTGAGAACTCAAGCAACTCAACAATAAGGCAATTCACTATCAACTCATTACCTCCAACACCATTAATAATAACCCCAAATTTAACAGGAATACAGCTTAGAGGCTCTCAAACTTATAATGTAAGCTGGGTTAATTCAACAAGCGATGCAGAAGGTGACCAAGTAAATATCAGCTTATATTATTCAACAGATTCTGGACTTACATATCCTAATTTTATAACTAGCAATCTAACCAATAATGGCACATATGGTTGGCTAGTGCCAAGCATTGACAGCAACAAAGCAAGAATAAAAGCAATTGCAACTGATAGCTATGAAACTAGTGAAGATACTAGCGATAATGATTTCACTATTGACAGCACTGCTCCTACAATAACTCTAGACAATCCGCCAAATGGAAGCAGCTTTAATAATGGAACCTTCATTAACTTAACAATAACAGATAATTTAGTTGGTGGAATAAATGTAAGCTGGAACAACAATAGCTATGTTGGTGCTCCAAACAGGACTGACTTCAATGGAACTTATGACATCAACACAACTGATTGGCAAGTTGGAGAGGTTAATATTAGCGTTTATGCAAATGACAGTGTAGGCAACTTAGCAACTGCTTACTTTAGGTTTAGTATAACAGATGTACAACCAGTTGTCACCTTCAATGCTCCATCTCCAAATCAAGTAATAAGAGCTACTTTTAGAGTAAATGTAAGCTCAACTTCACAACTTGATGATGCTGCTTTTGTTAATTTCACCTATGAAGGCGCAACACAAAACTTTACAATGACTCAAGCTGGAAATGATTATTTCTATGACTTTGATACAACAACTGTTGCAGATAGGCAAAGAAGGCTTTCTGTTTATGGAAACAATTCTGCTGGAACTGTTGTAAGAGCTGATATATTTGCAACTATTGACAATACTGCACCTGCAATAAGGCTAGACTCTCCAGCCAATGACACTTGGAAGAATTCAAGCGTTACATTTGTTTATGTACCGAATGATGTAACAACAAGCATTGTAAATTGCTCATTGATAATTAATGGAACAATAAACAGAACCAATAGCAGTATTTCAGAAGGGATAGAGAACTTATTCAGCAATGTTGTCTTTGGAGACGGCATCTATAGATGGGATGTTAATTGCACCGACACAATTGGCAATAATGGCAGCAATGGAACTGCAAGGCTATTAAAAATTGATACAATAATACCAACAATTACGTTGCTAGACCCACCAAATGACACATCAATAAGAGGCAACAAAACAATTAACTTTTCTGTAACAGACTCTGGAGGAGCTGGTATTGCTAATCTAACTTGGAGCAGCAATTACTTATTGGACCAGACATCATTTATTGGGACTTATGGCATCAACACAAGTGAATTCCCAGAAGGAAAAACAAACATTACAATAGTTGCAAACGATTCAGCTGGCAACAAAGTAACATTAGTGCTGACTTACATTATTGACATAACTCCGCCTCTTGTAACTTTCAACAAGCCATCTCCAAGACAGGTTGTGAGGGGAATTTTCAGAGTTAATATAACAGCAACAGATGCGTTAAGCAATGTTTCTAGCTTGTTATTTGCATTTAATGGAAGCTCAAACTTTACAATGAACAGAACATCTCCAGAGGTTACAAGTGATTATTTCTTTGACTGGAACACAACAAATGCATCAGATAAAGAATACGTATTAAAGATATTTGGAAATGACACAGCAGGCAACATTAAATTTGAGCCAAGGCTTGCAATTGTTGATAATACAGCTCCTGCAATAAGGCTTGACAGTCCGTCTAATAACACATTCAGCAAAACAAGGCTTAACACATTCACATTTACTGTTTCAGAGCTTAACAATTTAAACAACTGCACATTACTTATTAATGGAAGCATTAATTCAACAATAACATCTCCAATCAAAGGTGAAAATAGCTTTAGTGTTAATTTGAATGATGCTCTTTATAGATGGACTGTTAATTGCTCTGATGAAGCTGTTGATGTTAATGGCACTAAAAATGTTGGAACAAACTCAACAGAGCTATTGATCAGCATTGATACTGTTAATCCACAAATAAATATGTCAGTAAATGACACTTCTATTGTACAAGGAGATGTTGTAAATGTAACAGCAAATGTGAGCGATAACATTGGTTTGAGCTTCTGTCAGTTTGTTATAAATGAAACAGGTTCAAAGCAGTTCTTTAACAAGAGTGTTACAGGCACAGGTGATCAGTGCTCGCAAAACTTCACTTTAAGAATAGCAGGCACTGCTAATTTCACAGTTATTGTTAACGATACTGCGAATAACTTAAACCAGAGTGAAAGAATAGTAAATGTTAGTGATATAACACCGCCTCAAATAAATATGTCATTAAACGACACAATAATCGAGTTAAATGAAATCGTAAATGTAACAGCAAATATAAGCGATAACATTGGTTTGAGCTTCTGTCAATTCATAATAAATCAAACTGGCTCTAAAGAGTACTTAAACAAAAGCATTAGCGGAGCAAATGACCAATGCTCGCAAATTTTTAATATAACACTTGATGCTGGCAATGTCATTAATTTCACAGTTATTGTGAATGACACTGCTAACAACAAAAACCAAAGCGAAATAATAGCAACTATTAATGATACAACATCACCAATTTTGGAAAGCATTTCCTTGTCATCTACCTCAATCACTTCTGGCTCTACATTAAAGCTAAGAATAAAATGCATAGACAATTCCTCAAATCTAGCTCAGATTAATTTCACTTTACAAAGCCCAACAGGCAAGCTATTGAATAGAAGCTCTCCAGATTACTTTACAATACCTTCTGTAAAATCTTACATACTAAATTATACAATATTTGAAAAGAATGAATCTAGCGAAATAGGAACTTGGAATGTTACAGCAGTTGGATGCAAAGATAACTACACTAATTCAATTTACAACACAACAACAGCTTTAACATTCACTGTAACATCAGCTCCAAGTCCTGCACCAAGCGCTGGAGCAGCTGGTGCAGGTGCTGGTGGTGGAGGAGGTGCACCATTTCCAGTATTTGAAGAAGAAAAAGTAAAAGAATTTAGCTTAAGCACAATCTCTATAAAAGAGCAATTGGCATTAGGTATTGCAAAAACAAGAACAATCACAATAAAGAATACTGGAAAAGATTCTTTAAGCTTTAATCTAAACGTAGTTACTGTTAATGACTTTGTTTTCTTATCAGATACAAGCTTCAGCTTAAATGCTGGAGAAGAAAAAACCATTGAAGCCAACATAATCGGTAAAAAGTTAGGCTCTTACTTTGGAGATATAGAAATTACAGCAGATGGCATCAAGAAAACAATTACAGTTATTGTTGAGGTTGAATCTGAGCAAGTTTTATTTGATGCAAAGATAGACATTCCATCTGCTTACAAAGAAGTTCAAGCTGGAGATGACTTGAAAGCACAGATAACATTGCTCAATGTAGGTCCTCCAAGAAAAGTTGATGTTACAACAACATACATTATAAAAGACAAGCTTGGCAATATTGTTTATGAAGGCTCAGAAACATTTGCTGTTGAAAAGCAAACTTCTTTTGTCAAATCATTCAAAATACCAACTAACTTACAGCCTGGCGATTATCTTGCAATCATTGAGGTAAGATATGCAGATTCATTTGCTGTTTCAAGTGAATTATTTAGAGTTGTGCCAGAAGAAGAAACAATAGTTGAGAAAGCTGTTAAATCAAACAAAGTGATAATGTCAGTTTTAATTATTTTTGTTGGCTTGACATTCTTATTTGTTTATTTATTGGTTCCGAAAGTAATGATCCCTAAAGTTGTAAAGCTTGAAAATACACTTAATAAAATAAAAGGTGCTATTGCAAGAAATGACATTGAAAGTGCTAAGAAGATGTACATAAAAGCAAGAAAAATTTATATGACAATGAAAATAAAAGACAAGAAGTCTTATAAGGAATTAATTAAGTTGTACAATAAGCTAAGGTGAATCAACCGAAATATATTTAAAGTTAGTTCTTACATTACTGTTACACTACAAAAAAAGAGGTGAATTTTTTGGATTTTGGTGTTTTATTTAGATTTATAATCTCTGATTTCTTTGTAGAGGTGAATGGCTTTGGCATTTAAGAGATATATTTACAAGCATGGAAAAAAGCTTGGCCCTTATTATTATGAGAATATTCGTGGCCCAGATGGAAAAGTCAAAACAATTTATGTTGGCACAAATCCAAGTCATCATCCACAGCATATAATAAGAAAGCCATTGTTTTTTTTGATTATTGTTTTGCTACTTATCTTGATCCTAGGTGGTTCTTTATTTTTGCTGCAGAATAAAGCATACTTGATAAAAAAGGTAAGAGTTCAAGAACCGGATTTCAACATTGACCAGCTCTTGCTTAAGGTCTTGGTAAGAAGCAACGAATTTCTGGAAAAGCAAGTAAGGGTAATGAATACTGGGGATGAGCAATCAACAATAAATGTTGAGGTTCAAGGCTTATTTGATATTGTAAAAATTGACTCAAATTCTTTTACAATAAAGCCAGGACAAACAAAGATTTTGAGCTTAAATTTCTCTTCTTATAATGAAGAGCAAAAAATAGAGCATCATCCTGGTGTTTATGTTGGCAAGCTTATTGTTAGTTCTGAAAAGGCATCTAGAGAAGTTCCAATAGTTGTTGAGATTGAAACAAAGAACGTTCTTTTTGATATGAACCTCAACCCAGTGGCTATTGAGAGAAAGGTTAAGCAAGGTAGCGATACAACAATAGAAGTTAGGTTGTTCAATCTTCAAAGCATTGAGTCTGCAAATGTAGATGTTGAGTATTTTGTCAAGGATATGAATGGCAACACTATACAAACAGAGAGCGAAACTGTTGTTGTAAAAACTCAAGCATCTTTCTTCAAGACTATATCTATACCTAGCAATTTAAAGCCTGGCCCATATGTTTTTGCAGGCTTAGCAAGATTTGGCAACTCAATTGGAACATCAAGCTATTTGTTTGATGTGATTGGCCCAGAAGCAGAAGCAAGCTTTATTCAGTTCTGCAAAAATAGTGTGCTATGCTTAGGCTTGTCAATAACAACTTTGCTTTTATTATTTGCTTTAATGGCTTATCTATACTTCTTTGTTGGAGCTTATTTGTATGAGAAAGTTACTGGAGTAGTCACTATACCAAGAAAGAAAGAAGAAGAGATTGAAGAAGAAAGCGTATTTGACAAAATAAGAAATAAAATTGAAGAATGGAAGGCTGAACGAGAAGCAAGAAAGGCTGAAAAGGAAGAATTTGAAGGAAAAGATGAATTGCTAAGATTAGCAGAAGAAAGAAAAAAAGTATTGGCAAAGCCAAGCAAAAAGCTAAGCAAATTTTATGAAGTTCTAGATCAAGCAAAAGATGCTATTAACAAAAAGAACATTTCTGAAGTAAAAAAGCTTTATGTCAAAGCAAATGACTTTTACATTAATTTGCCAGATAAAGAAAAACAACAAGCTTATAGGAAGTTATTGGAGTTGTACAAGCAAAAAAACTTGCTTGCAAAGGAATTTGAAAAAGAAGAGAAAATAAGACAAAAAGAAGAAAAAAGAAAGGCAGAGATAGAAAGTAAAAAGGAAGAGGCGTTAAGAAAGCAGAGAGAGCTTGAAGCGAAAAAGGTAGGAGAGGAAGAAAAAAGAAGAAAGCAAGAGGAATTAAAGAGGCAAAAAGAATTTGAAAGGCAAAAAGCTGTGGAAGAAAGTAAAATAAGAGAAGAGAAATTAACAAAGCAAAAAGAAGAGGAGCAAAGAAAAGCTTTAGAGGGAAAAAGGGAACTTGAAGAAGAAAGAAAAAGAAGAGAAGAACAGGAAAAATTACAGAAAGAGCTTGAAAAGCAAAGGCAAGAGCAGCTTAAAGCCCAAAAGCTTGAGACAATAAAGCAGATTGAGAGCAAGCTAATAAAAAATAAAGAAACGATAGAGCAGCTTAAATCTGAATTAAGGAAATTAGAAGAAGATAAAAATATTTTATCTAAGAAAATTGATGAAATTGAATCTGACTCAAGTAAAATTGATGATGAAATTCTTGAAAAATCCAAGCAGATTGATGAGATAAACGAACAAAAGAGTTCTTTATTGAGTACTTACAAGAAGCAGATTGAAGAGTTAAATGAAAAGCAGGAAGCTGAAAAAATTACTAGAGGCTTAAAAATAAGAGAGTTGAGAGCTAAGTTAGCAGAAAAGCAACAAGCTTTAATGAGAGAGCTTGAGGAAGAGCTAAGCAAGCTTGGTCCTGCCAAGAGAAAGAAAACAGAGAAATGGAGAAGGATGGAGCTAAAGGCGAAGCTAAAGCTTGATGAGCATGATTTTGAAGAGGAAATTAAAAAATTAGAAAGCAGGACAACTGATGAAAAGAAAGCAATTGAGGATAATTACAAGAGTTCTTTAAAAGAAATAAACAAAAAGCAGAATGAAATTAAGATAAAAATTTCTGATTTGGAAAAAGAAAAAGAGCAAATAATACTTGAGAAAGGCAGTATTCCAAAAGAATTGCAAAACAAAAACAATCAAATACAAAAAATAAATCAGCAGCTTGAATATCTTGAAAAAGAAAGAGAACAGCTTAATGCAGAGCTACTAAAGACTAAGTCAGAGTTGTCTAAATTCAAGGGATTTTTCAGCACTATAATTTCAAGCTATAAAGAAAAGGCTCAAAGAAGAAAAGAATCAAAAGAAGAAATAAAAAGGCTAAAGCAAGAAGAAAAGCTAAAGCGTGAAGAGGAAAAGAGAAAAGCTAAAGAAGAAAAATTAAGGTTTGAAGAAGTAAAGGGAAAAGAAGAAAAAATAAGCTTGGGAGAAATTGAGCTGGAAGAATTAGAAGAAAAAAAGCCAGCAGAAAAGAAACCAAGCTTCTTTAAAAGGTTGTTCAAGAAAAAGCCAGAGCTTAAATTAGAGCTCGAGGAAGAGCCAATTGCAGAAGAAAAATTCTTTGGAAAAACAAAAACAGAGAAAGAAGAAGTTAAAGAAATAAAAGAACTTGAAGAAGAAAAAGAAAAAATAGAAGAGAAAAAGCCAGTAAGCGAGTTAGAAGAGCTAGAAGAAGCGATAAGAGGCTTAGGCTTGTTTAAAAAAATAGAGAAGGAAAAGATTGGCAAAGCGAAGCCTGAAGAAATTAAATTAATTGAAGAGAAAAAGCCAAGCATATTTGGAAAACTGTTCAAAAAAGAAAAAATAACAGAAATTCCTATAAAAAAAGAAAAAACAAAAAGCAAAAAGCTTGAGAAATGTCAAAAAGCATTAGATGAAGTGAAAGAATTAATTGCCAAAAATGATATTACTAAGGCAAAGAAGCTTTATGTCAAGGCAAGAGAACTTTATGTTGGTTTAAACTCTGAAGAGAAAAAAGAGCTTTATAATAAACTAATGGAGTTGTACAATAAACTAAGATAGATAAAAAATAATTTTTATCTTAAAGAATCTTCAATTGGCTTTTTTGATTGCTTAACCTCTTTTTGCAAATCAACTCCAAGCTCTTGCAAGTTTTTGATGTGCATCTGCATCAATTGCTCAACTATTGATAGTATCTTAAGCATCTCTTCCCTCTCTTTTGCTAATGTTGTTAATGCTCCTTTATGGAAGCCAATCTGCTCGTCCTTGCTTATGTCCTTTGGCATTAGAGAAATTAAAAAGAATTAGTATTTAATGGTTTCTGATTTGTCAAAAACCGCAATTTATATAAGAGTACACATTGCTATCGCAAATGTTATCAGCGGTTTTTGCCCGAATAAGCGAGCGAAAGCGAGCTTTCGCATGTCACTGCTCAGAAATTTATAATTTCTGACATAAACATTTTTAAAAATATGGCAATTCCATTATTTTATGACACGAATTTTAGGCATTGTCAAAGAAGGAAAGCTTATTCCAGAAGCGCTTTGGCAGAAATTTGTAAAAGGCTTAGAAAATAACTTTGATAATTTAGAAACGAACAATGAGAGGGCAAAAAGAGAATTGACTGAAGCGATAGTCCAAGCAGTTAAAAAGAGAATAATACCAAAATTTGGAATTTTATTTAGCGGAGGAGTTGATAGCTCTTTAATAGCCTTTGTTGCAAAAAAGCTTAATTGTAAATTTACTTGTTATACTGTTGGAATTCAAGGTTCTGATGATATTGAATGGGCTAAAAAGGTTGCTGATGAATATGGCTTTAATTTTAAATACAAGCTTTTAAGCTTAGAAGAGCTTGAAAATATCGTGAAAAATGCAGTTAAAATTCTTAATGATGCAGATATTGTAAAAGTAAGTGTTGGTTCTGTCTTATATGCAGGTGGAAAGCTTGCTTTAGCCGATAACAACAATGTTTTGTTTGGGGGCTTAGGAAGCGAGGAGATATTTGCAGGCTATCAAAGGCATGAAGATGCTTTAAAAAATGGGATGGAAGCTTTGCACAAAGAATGCTGGAATGGATTAAAGCAGATGTGGAGCAGGGATTTGACAAGGGATTTCACAATTGCAAAGCATCTCGGCTTAGATTTAAGAACACCATTTCTTGATAAAGAACTGGTAAAAGTGGCTATGAGCATACACCCAATGTACAAGCTGGACAAATATAACAAAAAAATAATTTTAAGAGAAGCAGCTGAATTTATTGGCTTAAAGAAGGAATTTGCATGGCGCAAAAAGCAAGCTGCTCAATATGGCAGTAATTTTGTAAATGGAATCGATAAATTGGCAAAGAAAAATGGATTTAAGTTAAAAAAAGACTATTTGCAGAGCTTGTTAAGATAATTTTTATGTTTTTTTATTGGATTTTTAATGTCTCAATCTGCCTTCGGCAAATTCTTGTGCTCGGCGTCACTTTCCTGTCATTATCGTGACGCCTCGCAATTTATTGTAATTTATACGAGGCGAAAATTTAATGGCAGTAAAATTTTCGCCGAGTGTAAAATTTGTCGGCGAAGCCGACGGATTGATTTTTTAATAAAATAATTGAAAATAAATCTTTAAATTCCCCACATTGAATTTTTTTGCCTCATTATCTCTGCAATCTCTTTCAATATGCTTATTTCTTCATGTGTTAAATATTTCTTGAATTCCTTTAGTTTTCTGAACTGCTCTTCTGGTATTGCTGAATACAATATGTCTTCTTCATGAATTTGTCTGCCTATTGTTACATTTGGCAAAGAAACAGCTACTTGCTTGCCTTTCTCTGCTTTTTCAATGTTTTCCTGCTCTATTTGTATGCTTTTTGCTTCTGTTATTGTAATGCCATCTTTCTTCATCAGGGGGGTACCTACATTTAATGTCCCTGATAAGATGTCAACTCCAACAATAGCTGGGTTATTTTGCCTAAAAACATAGCCTTTCATAATTTGTATTTTGCATGGTCTATGTAAGCCTTCAATTTCTTTTGCTTCTACCTCTTTTCTTGTTTCTTCCTGCCATTTCTCAAAATCCTCAATAAGCTTGTATATTACATTATTGCTCAGCACTTTTACATTTTGATGCACTTTAACATCTTGCATCAGCTCAACATTAAAGCCAAGAACAGCTGCTTGCAAAGGCTCTTTCTCATAATTTGCTTCTGCATCACTTATATCTTTTTTTGAGATGTTGCCTATGCTTGCTTTCTTAATGTCAATATTTTTTTCTTTCAATATTTTTATCAGAGCTTCTAATGAGCCGAGAGAATCTGCTTTTATTACAATTCCTTGCTTGTCTGTCTCTATTAATACTTCTTCAACCTCTTTTTGAATTTCTTCCTTTACTTTTTCTACTTCACTAACTAAGCAACTCCTTAATGGCATCCCTGCAACAACACCGTTAAGCTCAGGTGCAGCTATTTTCACTCCAGTTGCAGCTGACACCTCTTCAACAGCTTTGAACTTTGCTTTTTTGTCCCGCATCTCTTCTAAAGGCATTGGCTCAAACAACGCTTTTACCTTTGTAACAACTGGTTCCACTAACGAGCCAATAACTATTGTGTCATTTTGCTTTAGAGAACCATCATAAATAATTACATCAATTGTTATGCCAAGCCCTTTTTCTTCCTTCACTTCAAGCACAGTACCTTTTGTATTTCCTTTGGTATCAACCTCCAGGCTTTCTTCAAGGAATTTTTGAGACAAACCTGCTAATACCATCAAAAGTTCTGCTAACCCTTCGCTAGTTTTTGCAGATATTGGAATAATGGCAATCTGTTTTGTATAATCTTCAACTCTATCAAATCTTTCCGAATTGAAACCAAACTCACTAAGCTTGCCAACAACTTCATAAAGCTTCCTCTCAAGAAGCAAAATAGTATTTTCACTCTGCTTTTTTATGCTTTCTAGTAACGGAATTTTTGAGTTTGATTGCCATGCTGGCAACAAATCAATCTTGTTTAATGCTACAACAAAAGGCGTTTTGTATTGCTTAAGTATGTCTATGCATTCTTCTGTTTGAAGCTTTACACTCTCGTTAATATCAACAACTAGTATCGCTATATCAGCAAGATTGCCGCCTCTTTTTCTAAGATTTGTGAATGCTGCATGGCCTGGAGTATCAATTATAACAAATCCTGGTATCTTAATAGCAAACTTATATTTCTCAAGTAAATTACCACAAATTTTCTTTATAGTGCTCATTGGTATCAAAGAACAGCCAATGCTTTGGGTTATTTTGCCTGGCTCTGACTCGAGGATAGCAGTACCTCTAATCGTATCTAATAGCTGTGTTTTTCCTGAATCGACATTGCCAACAACAGTAATTATAAGTTGACGTATCATTTTTAATCAAAGCAAAGTAAAGCTAATATATTTTTAAACTTATGCCAATAATGCAAATTCGTATACGAATTTGCGGGTTGAAAAATTGCACTATCAATTTGTCAATAAGAAAACATTTTTATTAGAAATAAAAGTTCTTTTTGGTTATGTATAAAATTATGATTTTTGGTTTTCTAATATATATTTTCGTATAGCACTGGACATGCTCACGTATAATATTTAAACCCAAAATCATTTACATAGTTTCAACCAAGAGAAAGTCGATGATTTAAATGAAATCAATTAATCAAAAGTTAAATAATGTGAATTTTTTAGAAGTAGAAAAATTATCAAAAAATGATAAAGCTACTTTAATAAACGAAACTTCAGTTTATAAAGAATATGCAATCTTAAAAGATAGTGCTTTAATTTCTGATGAACATTTTGATTTAATCCAAATTCCTAATCTAAGGATTTATGCTGGAAATCTATTAAAATCGATAAGATTGAAATTAAATTTAACTCAAAAAGAATTTGCTAGAAAATACAAGGTTTCAAAATCTGCTTTAATGCATTGGGAACATAATAGGTCTGCAATAGCTTTAAACACCCTTGTAGATATAGCAAAAGAAATAGTTTTAACTAAGAAAGATATATACAAATTTATACGAGAAAGAAAAATTTTAACAAAAAAAGGGATTAATTTATTTTTTAAATATGGATATTTTATTGAAATTTTGCCATTTATTTCTATAAGAAGTAAAAATATTCTAATTATTAAGCAAACTGGTAAAGAATATGTTAAAAAAATCTCAGAATTATTTAATCTAAAAATTTATTATTCAACTAATAAGCAGTTTGTGATTAATAATGCAGATTTATATAACTTCTTAATTACTTTTTTTGATATAAAAATAGACCTAAAAATTAACTTACCTCAGACAAAATTCATTAAAAATTTGAACAATATAGACTTAAGAAAAGCAGTAATATGCCCCTTGTTACAAACAGATGGTTCTGGTGGTTTAGATAAAAGAAAAAATCTATACGTTGCGTCTTTTAAGAATATAAGTAAAGAATTGCATGATATTTTTGTAGACTCCATTTATGAAACTTATGATGGATTTTTGCCAGGATCGTATTTATTAAAAGATAGTATTAAAGATGATAAATATACTGAATGTTATGTAACAAAATATTTTGGAAAACTATTCCAACCATTATATAAGGATTTAATAAAACTTTGTGGTAATTTTAAAACTTCTAAATGTCATTCTCAAAGTAGTGAAGATTACGAAAAAGAGGATAAGCCTCATTTAGATTATCTTCTAAATGCTAAAGAGTTTGAAAAAATTGTTGCATTAAGAATTTGGGCAAGTACAGAAGGAGCAATAATTCCTATGAGAAGAAATAAAGGGGGTTTGATCGTACCTAAATTGCAGATTTCTTGTTCAAATAAAGATTTACTATTTCAGTTACAAAAGATTGCAACAAGCATAGGTTTGCATTTCACAGTTAGAAACGAAAAAGGTACAGGTTATAAATGTCTTTATAATATGGCTGTTTCATGTGCTTTATCATTTCTTAAGTTAGGAGGTTTTGTAGATGGAGTTAAAATATCTAAAAGTAGTAAATATTATGAAGGAGTCAATAAGCAAGATTTAGTTTATGCTACTTTAGAACATATGATTAAAGAAAGAAAAGATGCTTCTCTAAGAAAATTGCCTATTGTAAAGGTTCATGAATTAATTCGAAATCTAGCTGAAAATAAACAATTCAAAAACTTGAACTATTATATTAAATTCTTTTCTCAGAATGATAAGGTGCTAAAATGCCTGGTTTGTTAAATTTCCCAATGAAAAAAATAAAAGAAAGCTCTGCAGAAATATTCATACCTGCCGAAGAAAAAGTTTCCAAGCAACTTCCAGTATTTTATAATCCTGCTATGGAATTAAATCGTGATATAACAATACTATTATTACAACAATTTCCGCCCATGAACCTTTGCGATCCTTTAGCAGCAAGCGGAATAAGGGCGATAAGGTTTGCTAAAGAATTGAAGTATGAGCATATCACAGCAAATGATGTAAACAAAAAGGCAGTTGCTCTGATAAGGAAAAATATGAGATATAATAAAGTTAACTTTGAAGTTTATAAAAAGGATGCTAACTTATTACTTTTAGAATCTTTTGGGTTTGACTTTATAGATTTGGATGTATTTGGCTCGCCTAATTTTATGTTAGATAGTGCCTGCAAGAGACTTGCAAGGGACGGAATTCTAGCAGTTACAGCGACTGACACATCTGCTTTATGCGGCACATCTCCAAAAGCTTGCTTAAGAAAGTATTGGGCAATGCCAAAAAAAGATGCTATAATGCACGAAACTGGATTAAGAATTCTAATAAGAAAGATTCAATTAGTTGCTTCACAATACGATAAAGCTCTTTTGCCAATTTTTTCATATTCAAAAGAACACTACATGCGAGTTTTTTTGAAAAATGAAAAAGGAAAGAATAAAGTCGATGAGATTTTAAAGCAGCATGGATTTTTTAACGATGCAGGTCCAATGTGGCTTGGAAGGTTATGGAATAAGAATTTAACTAATAAAATATATAATAATGCCCTAAAAAATATAATATTCAATAAAAATAAAGAACTAATAAAATTTTTAAAAATAATAAAAGAAGAATCAAAAATAAATGCAGTTGGGTTTTATGATTTACATGATATTTGTGAAACAAGCAAAATAAAGCGTTTACAAAAAAAAGAATTTATAATAAATAGAATTAAAAAAGCTGGTTATCAAGCGAGTGAAACTCATTTCAAGGGAGAAGGAATAAGAAGTAATATCCCGATTAATAGATTAGTTAATTTAATGAGAAATAAATAGATTTTTATATATGTGATTACAAAAAGTTAATATGAAAAACAAAACCATTCTAAATATAATAGTATTTTTGATTATTGTTTCTATATTTATAGTTGGGTGTAAAGTTGAGCAAAAAGAAACTATAGAGACAATAGAAGAAGTTGTTGCTACTGGAGCACTTGTAGTTGAGTCATCACCAAGCTTAGCACAAGTTTACATTGGTGAAGAATATAGAGGAGATACGCCTCTTAGTTTGTATAACATACCTGTCGGACAATATGATATAACTGTTAAGAAAGAGGGCTTTGTGGATTTCAAAAAGACAATTAATATAAAAGTCGGTAGAACAGAAGAAATTGATGCAACATTGACACCTGTAGTTAAACCTGAAGCTGAAGAGAAAAAACCAGAAGAACCAACAGAAAAAATGCCTGAAACCCCGGCTAAGCTAAACAAGATTAAATTAAGCAGTTTTGCAATGTACTATGACTTTGATAAAATGGAGTTTACAGAGCTTAGAACAGAAGGAAGCGACTTATTTTCAAGAAAATACGACACATATGTTCACTTTACTGCATTAACGCCAACAAAAATAAATGTCATTAATAAGCCAATAAATGAAATTGAGAGAGAAGACTGTATTTTTGGAGATACTACAGTTACATCAGTTTTTTCTGTACAAACTCTTTGCATCAAAACTGGTTCAGGCATTATTTTAGCAATAGGAGGCATTTGGCAAACAATGCCAACTGAGATAGAATATGTGCAATTTAGTTGAACAATTAAATTTTAATTAACAAACATGCGACCCTTTTTCTGCTTTAGCTATATGGGTGCCCCGCCAATCTGTCGCACTAGAATGCTGGGTTTTATAGTGCCATAAACAGAAATGGTTTACTTTCTTCATGCCTATTTTAAAATGTCGATAAATGCGTCGCATTTTCGATCATGTTCGAAAATCTTCGATTTTCGACAAGTCATTCCGTTTTTGTTGATTTAGTTGTAGAAAATTAAATAATTCAGCCAATAGCCCTTCTAACATCAGTCACTTCAACAGATTCAACACCGCTAATTTGGATGATTTTGTTTTCTAAAGTTTCTGTATTTCCCTTGCTTTCATCCATAACAAAAATTATATTTAATGCTTTTAACCCAAATGCTATTGGTTCTATGCTTGTCTTGAACTCTTTAGAGTTGCAAAAATCAACAATCTCTTTTTTTGCCTCAGCTTCTACCTTAGAAAGATCCACATCAGTGCTTTGAGGCATTATTCTGAGACTAATAACAACATTAGCCATGTTAACCAGGACCTTCAAAATTGCAATTTGTAC
Organism: uncultured Methanosarcinales archaeon; assembly: GCA_964607225.1. Classification (GTDB taxonomy): domain Archaea; phylum Nanobdellota; class Nanobdellia; order Woesearchaeales; family GW2011-AR4. Next base: position 43,387 of record CAZSIU010000003.1, read on the forward strand.
ACTTGTATTTTGCAGCTATCTCCCTGCAATGATAGCATCTGACTATTTCTACTTTGCCGCATTTAGGACACATAAAGCGAGTAGAACCAATTGTATTTGTAATCCTTTTTTTGCAAGATGTGCATACTGCTTGCTTTTCTGCCATTTTATTGATTTAGAATTTGAGAATAATTTAAAAAGGTTGTTGTTTTAGATTATTTTTCAATTTTTGGTTTTTGTGATATCTTTATTAATGTGAATTTAAAGTTGTTTTTTATATTTTTATATTCTTTCTTAACGCAATAAAATCTATTTTAAAAAAACCAATAACTATTATTCAATCGAAATTCTTCTTTCTTCTTCATTTACTTTAAAAATCTCTCCAAGAAACTGTTGTATAGTATAAATATTAGTTCTACAATGATTTGTTATTTCAGAAACTTTCACTATAGAATTCCCAATTAATGCCATAAAAGGCAAAATCTGATCAGCTAAATGCCTGTCAACAGGTGCTTTGCTTTCAATTTCTTTGATTAAATTTTTAGCAGCTTCTTCTCCAACAATCTCTGCTCTTTTTCCTTGCTCACCTAATGAATCAGCACCAATCCTTATTGGATTGTTTTCATCAATATCTTCTTTATTTTTTGAAAATATTGCCCAAAGTGTAATGCCAGAGCCTGGTGATAAAGTATCTTGATATTGTGTTGTTATTTGAATTGGTACATCGTATTTTTGTTTTAATATTGATAGTGTAGATTCTGCTTGACGTTCTGCTACTTTTGCAATTTGTAAATTTCTAGATGCATGAGAAATTCCTTTTATTTGAATTAAATAATACTGTTCAATTAAATTATATTTATGTACATTTTGTTTTAAGTAACTATGAAATTCTTCAAAACTAGAAAAATCACTTAGCTTATATTTTGGATTTATTTTGATTTCAACTTTGCCGTTACCTTTTGGATAGTAGCCTCTTCTCAACAATTTCGCTTCTATTTTTGCAAATCTTTGAAGTTGTGGTAATAAGACATTATTAAAGTAATCAAATGGTTGGCTCCATTTTGAATCACTTCCGCCGATTAGGTCTATTGTTATTGGTTTTGACACAAACATTGCTGGCAGCAATAAAGCCTGCATTAATAATGTAATAGAACCAGCTGTTTCTATGTCTATATTCAAATTTTTAGCAACTAGTTTTTTTGGATAATATTTCAAATATAAAGAGCCAAGTTCTGCTCCTTCTGCATCTGCATCACATAATTCTTGTAATGATTTAACACAATACAAATGTTGATTTTTTAATCCAGAGTCTTTGCGTCCTTTTCTAATGTCAAATATTTCAAATGGTTTTTGAGTTATTGTTGAGAGAGCTAAAGCTACTCTGACTATAGCGCCACCTCCTTCCAAATAAGCACCGTCTATTTTAATCATAAAATAAAAGAAAAATCAGCCAATTATAAATCTTATCAAATATTTTGCACATCAGTCAAGCCTGCGTCCAAGTCACCAAGCTCGTCTGTGCCTAAGTCTTTTTCAACGGTGTCAACATTATTCAAGTCATTGCCAACTGCGTCCACAACAGCTTCTCCTGTTGCTGGCGCTTTCTCCATAACATCTGTTTTCTTTTCCATCACATCCTGCTTAGCCTGCTGACATGCAGCAATAGAAATGACAATTAGAACAAAAAATAAAAACAAAATTTTTTTCATTTTATCTACCACTTTTAAGACTCTGTTTTCTTTTAATATTTAAACTTTTCTTTAAAAAATAAATAAAAAAATAAACTAAGTTGTTGCTGTTGTTTCAGTCTCTTGAGCAACTTCAACTTCAACATCTGCTGAGATGTCTGCATCAGGCATTGCTTCTTTAATCTTCTTGACTATTGTCTTCAATATGTCATGCGCTTCCTTTATGGCTTCTCTTGCCTCTTTAAGCAGCACCTTTGCCTCGTCTGCAAATGCCTTTATCTGCTCTTCTGTTGCATTGCCCGCTTTTAAGTCAAGAGCTGCATACAATTTGTCTTGTGCCTGTGAGTACTTGTCTTTTGCCAAGGAAATTTTCTCGCTGAATGCAGATACCTCTGCATCTACATCAACTTCTATGCCTTGTTCTTTTGCCTTAGCCAATACATGGTCGAGCCTTTTCTCAAGGACAATGCCACGATTGACAAGCCCTTCTACTCTTGCAGATACAACTCTTTCAGTATGCAATCTTATAATATGTTTTAGCTTCTTCCACTTGTCATGTAGCTTTTTTGCTATCTCTTTAACCTGCTCTTTGGTTGTTGCTGCCTGTGCATCTGCTTTTATTTGGTTTATTTCAGCAATCTGCGCATCTATCTCTGCAACAATCTTTGCTTCTCTGTCTTCGGCAATGTTCTCGCTTTCCTGCACCTTGGCTTTTATCTTCTCAAGATGACTTATTAATGCATCAGCCGTATGCAGCACATAATCTTTAGCGTGCTCCAAGGTTGCTTTTTCATCTTTTTTGTCTCTTGCTTCCTTTAGCTTGTCTCTTGCTTCTTTCAACTCGTCATTAGCCAACTTAAACTCTTCCTTTGCCTTATCAAATCTTTCTCTCAATTGAACAAGCCTTGCTTCTGGAACATCTCTTCTATCTAAATCCTCAGCATTTTTAACTTTTACAACTTTGATTGCTCTAAGCTCTGCTTTAAGCCTTGCAGAATCCTTTTCAACAATCTCTTTTAACCTTGATCTTCCTAAAACCGCAACCTTTTCTATATCCGTTTCATTCAAGTCAGCAACCTTCTCAAGCTTCTCTTTTTCAAGCTTAGCAAGCCTTTTGAGCTTTTCCTCATTAAGTTTTGATATTCTTTCGAGTCTTTCCTTTTTTAATTCAGCAATTTTTTCGAGATTTTTTATGTCTAATGTAGCTAATCTTTCTATCTGCCTTTTGTCGAGCTCTGCAATCTTTTGCAGCCTGTCATTGCTTAAATTAGAAATCCTGTTTAACTTTTCTGAATCTAAAGCTTCAATCTTGATCCTGTGCTCTTCCCTAAGAACTTTTATTCTTTCAAGATTGGCTTTTCTTCTTTCCTCTGCCTTTACTCTTATTTCTGCCCTTGTCTCTGCTTTGTCATCTTTAATTTCCTCCCTTATTCTTATTTCAGTTTTTGTTTCTGTACTATCATCTTTAGTTTCTTCCTGTATTCTGATTTCTGTTCTAGTGTCCTGTGCAAAAGCCAGAGGCACTAAACTAAAAATAAACATAGCAATTAACGCAAATGCAATAGTCTTTTTCATTTTGACAACCTCCAATCTTAATTTTAAATTTGATTTTATTAAATCTTGGAGATGTGTAAGATTATTTTATTTATAAATAAACTTTTTTTATTGGTAAATTAAAGAATTTTTATTTGTTTTAAAACTTTACAAAGCTTTATTCTGCCTTCTTTTGCTTTAAAAAGTTAATCTAAGTCTTTTTTGAACTTAAAAAGATTAAAAATTATTTTTAAACATCAAAATTCCATTTATGTATCATAAGTAGTTTACGTATAGCTACATATTACATGGAATTTGGATGTATACGAAAAACAAAGTTTTTCGGATATTCAAAAATCTTTGATTTTTGCATATGCTCAAAAACCAGCAATTTATAAAGTGGAATTTTGTAGTGTCCAAAACCACTGAATGTGCTAGTAACATAATCATGCCACCCATCTATGATTGGTGGTTTTTGACATTTCGCTATATTTTTATAGCTATAAAAATTACCAAGTACTTATGAATAAATTTAAGATTTTGGCTTATTTATTTACAGCTTTATTTTTACTTAGTTTTGTGAACGCAGCCACAATCCATGGCACAATATACGATTTGTCTTTGAAAAAAATAAATAATGCAAGAGTTGAAATTAATACATCACCAAAGCAATTTCTAATTGCTCAGAATGGAACTTACTCATTTAATGTTCCAAATGGAGCTTATACAATAAAAGCGCAGCTAATACAAAAAAATACAGTTATTGCTTTAGTACAGGAAAATATAACAATAAAGCAAGATGGCACTTATGTGCTTGACTTAATTTTGTTTCCAGATATTGAAGAAGGAGTTGAAGAGATTGAAATTGATGTAAATGAAAATATAGTTGAAACTAAGAAAAATAAAAATACTTTAATTGGTTCTATTTTGTTGCTTACATTAGGAATTACTTTAATGATTATATATTATTTCAAAAAAATAGAAAAACAGGAAAAAGAAAGTCCGAAAGAAGAATACGAAGATGATTTACAACAAATAATAAAAATAATAAAGCAAGAAGGAGGCAGAACAACTCAAAAAGAGATAAGAAAACAAATTCCATTGTCAGAAGCGAAGATAAGCTTGATGATAGCTGAGCTTGAGCATAAGGGAATTATTGAGAAAATCAAGAAAGGAAGGGGGAATATAATTATTTTGAAGAAAAAATAAAAACAAAAATGAGATTCAAGAAAATAAAAGATACTTATTTCATTAGACTAGAAAGAGGAGAAAAAATAATTGAAAC
>CAZSIU010000004.1:0-24596 GCA_964607225.1 uncultured Methanosarcinales archaeon
TGCTAGCCAGAGAACTAATGGAACAAAAAATGTATGACTTAGAGTTGATACAAAAGGAGCTGAAAGATTTAGATGAAAAGAGTTGATGTGAAATGATCGTTATTATTGTTTAAAAACTAATGGTAGGAAAAAATAATGCGATGTGTCAGATAAAAATCAAACAAAAGCAACATCAAATTCACATCAATAAAAACAACACTAAAATAAACAATGAAAAATAAAAAATCCCAAACAACAATTTTCATGATAATAGGCTTAATTATTGTAATAGGCGCAGTTATATTTTACTATTCAACACAAAAAATTTCTAAGCCTATTGAGTCTGAAGTAAAAATTATTGAGGAGCAAGTGCCTATTGAGTTTGACCCCATTAAAAATTACGCTAATGAATGTGCTTACTCAGCTGGTGTTGAAGGACTTAAAATTATTGGAAAACAAGGTGGTTACATCAGCTTTACAGACAAAACTTTGAACAAAGAATCTTTCACAATAACACAAAATCCAACTGAAAGTGATGCTGTTTCTTTTACAAAAGATTCTGAGCTAAAAGTTGCTTACTGGTGGTACTTGAAATCAGCAAATAATTGCAAAGCAGATTGCAAATTTGCATCAAAAAGACCAGAGCTAAGGCAAAGCGATAACTCAATAGAAAAACAATTGGAAAGATATATTGATTTAAGATTTAAAGAATGCCTAAACAATTTTGAGCCTTTTTTTGAGCAAGGTTTTAGAATAAATGAAGCTGGAAAAATAAAAACTGATGTCACAATCGGCTCAGAAGAAGTTATTGTCTTGGTTGATTATCCATTAAATGTGGAAATACAGGACACAAAAACAAAGATAAGCCAATTTCTTGTCAGGATTCCAGTTAATCTTGAGAAAATATATGATTTAGCTACAAAAATAACAAATATGGAAATAAAGCATCGTTACTTGGAAAAGCACATTTTAAACCTAATAGTTGCTTTTTCTGGAGTAAATAAAGAAAAACTGCCACCAATGTCAGATATGCAGTTTAAGTTTGGCTCAACAATTAGTTGGCAGAAAAGCGACATTAAAAATAAGGTAACTGGTTTGCTTACATCTTACATTCCATTATTTCAAGTTGATGGAACTTATAATTATGAAAGAAATTTATTTGATTCAGAGTTAAAACAAAGATTGTATGATTCAACTATAATTCCTGTTGCAAATAGTTCATTTAGAGATTTAGCAGCTTATTTTACATACCTTGATTTCTGGCCAGCGTACTTTGATTTGAATTGCAAAGGTGAGCATTGCATTCCAAGTTCTGCAAATAGCTTAATCTCATTTTTTGGTATACAAGATTACAGATTTGCTTATGACTTAAGCTTTCCAGTTTTGGTTGAGGTGCAAGACCCATTTGCATTAAATGGTCAAGGCTACAGCTTTAATTTCTTTTTGGAAGGAAACATAAGAAACAATAAGCTAATGCCTGTTGATTTTGCTCCTTTAGAAAGGGCAGTGATAAGCGAAAGGTCGCTACTTTGTGATACAAAAACAAGCGGTAATATAACAGTAAATGTAGTAAGTAAAGCCACAAAAAAACCAGTTAATGATGCTAATGTTCTTTATACCATTATTGATGAAAGTTGTTTTATTGGTTCTACAAATTCTGAAGGTACCTTAACAGAGAGATTTCCAGTAGCTGTTGGTGGGGTTGTTAATGTAATTAGAGATGGATATATTGGAAAAGCAGTTGAGTTTGATCCAAGGTTAAATAAAGATGATAATTTAAAAGTTGAGATAAATCCAACTTACATAAAAAAGCTTATTGTCAAAAAGAAAAATGTTGTTAAAACACCACAAGGATGGCAGTTTGTAAATACACCAGTTGACTTAAGCAATAAAGAATCTGCTACAATTACCTTAACTAGAATCAATGACGAAGGCGAGCTTGACTTTTCTTCTATTGCTAATTACGAGGGTGGAAAAGAAACAGAAATAGAACTAGCATCTGGTAATTATGCAGCTGATATTCAATTAGTACTTGATGAAAGAATTGTGATTCCTGAAAAACAAAAATGTGTCAAAAAGGATATTTTTGGCAACAAAGAATGCTTTACTATTCCTAAAGTTGATTTTGGTGAAAGAGCATCACCTAGCAGTGAAAGATTTCCTGAAGGTGGGCTTAAACTGAATTTCACAATTAACTCAAATGACTTGGAAAAGTATAGCACAATTGTTCTATATGTTGTGAGCATTGACATTGCAAGTGTGCCTGAGCAAGAAAGGGTAATTGAGGATATTGAACAGCTTGGCAAAATTGAGGAATATTCCAACATATACCAATTGGCTTTGCAGCCAACATTCCAAAAATGAATCTGATAAAAATAGCAATAATGATGAAAAGGAAATTTTCAGAATTTTATGATATTAAACAATACAAAAAACAAGCATCAGAACAATTTATAGTAAAACACTACAAAATTGACAGCAGAAAAATAATTGTTGATGAAGGAAAAAATGAGTAAAGAAAAATATTTACAATTTATTTCGTCATTCTTGATAGTTTTAGTGCTAACTATTCCATTCTATACAATAAGTGTTTATGCAACAATAAACAAAGTAACAGTTAAAGGAAGTGATAGCATAGAGGGCTATGCAAAAACAAATGATTTCCTAAACTTTAATGTCCAAGCATCAATAAGTGGTGATACAATAACAAATGAGCAAGTAATTCTTGGCTCTGACATTAAGTTTGATAAATGTACTGCTTCCATTAATAATGGTTCAGAATGCATACTCAGATTTCCAAGCAATGGAACTGAGCAATTTGAGGCAAAGTCAGTGCCATTTACAATTAATTTGTTTAAAGATGATAAAACACTTGATGACTCAAAAACAAACACAATTACAATTGACAATAAAGCACCTCAAGTAAAGCTGAGTTCTCAATCAAAATTTTCATCACAGCAGAATGTTGTAATAGAATATGATGTTACAGATTTTGCTTGTGACGATGCATCCTGCAATAACAAATGTGTCGGTGTAAAGAGTATTGAGTTCTATACTTTAGACGGAGCATTCAAACAAGTAATAAACCCAACAACAAGTGAGTGCAACATTAAATCAAGCATAAGCATTGATTCAAAAACATTTAATGATGGCAAAAATTCTGTATTTGCAAAAGCAACTGACAAATTTAATCAAGTATCTGAAGAAACATCTGTTACATTCGCATTAGATAGTACTGGACCTTCAATTGTAGCAAATTCCTTTGCAATTTTAAGGAAAGGAATTAGCATCAGCACATTTTCTTCTTCTGGCATTAATGTTGATGTTGTAGTTAATATTTCTGGAAGCGACTTGAATTTGAACTCTGTAACAGCTGATTTATCTGCTTTAAATCCAAGCCAAAATTTGAAAAATGTCAAAGCAACATGCACACTTGTTGAAGATGAGCTAAGCACATGCAAATGGGCAATCGAGTTTGATCCAAAAACAGGTGGATTAAAAACTATTGTTATTAATGTTTCTGACATATCTGGTAATAAAGAAAGTGCTGCAATAAACAAGCTTTTGTCAATTGATGAAAAAGGCCCTGTTATTGAGTCTTTATCAACATTAACAACAGCAGAAGGACAAGCATTAGCAAAATCATCTGGCAACACAGTAATTGCTATTTTTGAAGAAGCAACTGGTCTAAGCGCAGATGAAGTATTCTTGCATATAGATGGCTCAAAAATAAAAGCAACTCGCTGTAGCAAAGAAACTAACTGGGTTTGTGTCTGGGAGAATGTAAACTTTAATTCTCATCAAATGTCAATTGAAGCAGATACAACTGATATTTTAGGCAATCCAGTAAGTGAAGACACTTATGTTGGCGTTACAGTTGACAAAAATGCTCCTGTTTTAAGAAGCATTAATATAAGCCCGGTAGGTGGTTTAACACAAGCATTTCCTGGCTTTGCAAAGATAGGCGACAAAATCTCTGTTGTTGCTAATCTAACAGAAGACAATGATGTTATTGCAGTTGCTGATTTCTCTGAATTTGTTACTGGTGCTTCTAAAGTAGCAGGCTCTTGTGAAAGAATACAAGCAGATGAGCACATATGCAGTTGGCTTACTGACACAATAAATCTTGAGGCATCTGATGTTATAACATTTAACTTTAGTGATAATGCTGGCAACACATTGATAGTTACAAGGTCATTTAAAACATTTGGCTTGGAAAATGCGACTGTGCCAGATTTCTGGAGCAATACAGTTGATTGCTCACCCACAACTATTGACAGATCGCTTGGTCCATTAATAAATCAAAGAGTTTTTTGTCAAGTTAGCTTGAAGCAAAAATCAATCACAAAGGCTGTATCAACTGTTTTTATTGGAGATGCTAGCTGTACTGGGGACACAGCAATTGTGCAAAAAGTTGAAACTTTCAACAAAGAAGTTGGAAGCACATCACCTATTATTAAAATAACACTAAAGAAAGATGAATTAAAGATTAACAATGCAAGTTTAAGCTGTTCATTTGATATCTTCTCTAAGATAGGAGGTACAACTACAATAACAAAAAATCCAGAGATAGAGAATGCAAAAATAAACCTTCAATTCTTTAATTTGCCATTAGGGGAATTAAGCGATGAAGTAAAAGACAAGATAGATGAGGCAAAGGAAGAAGCTGAAGGGATTTTCAAGCTAATAAGTAGTCTGAACAAGCTTGTTAATATAGCCAAGAGGATATGCCAGATATTTGGTGTTATCTATAATATCCTAGCCATATTTTATACCTTAACAGTATTTTTTGCTGTAAAAACAGATGCTAGTTGTACTACTATCTTTGGTCTTGCAGTTTGTCCAATACTTTATAGTACAAAAACTAAGTCATGCTTTGGAGAGCAGACTGCACGAAAAGCAGCACAAGAGGGCTTTAGTTTGACAGGCAATAGATTTTGTAAATTTGTTAATTGTCAGTGGACTGGAATAGGTGTGATTGATGACTATAGGAGTTGGTTGGAAGACAAAATCAATAATCTTCCTGGCGCAAAATACTTTCCAGGAACCACACCTTCATACAAATATGGTCAAGAAGGTAAAATTACAATTCCTGATTCAATTCAAGGTGGATTAGCAGCGTACATGAATCCACAATCCAACCTTATAGTTGCTACTGCATTTGCATGCTTGCCTGGAATAATCTTTGGATTAGATAAGTACAGACAAATTAAATGCCTATTTGCCGATTGCTTACAAAACGCTGTTGGAAAGGAAGGTTTGCCTGTAACAGCTTGCGAAGACCAAAAAGCTTATGCAACTTGCAAATATGTAACTGGAGAATTATTTGCATTAATTCCATACACTGCTATGTTGGACCATTATCTAAGAATAATAAAAAATGCTTTATCAAATCCATTTTCAGCTCTTGGTGTGGGAATAGCAGCATTTTGTTATTTTACTTGCCCAGCCACTCCACCTACATCTACTGCAGCTTATACCACTTGCGAAGGAGTTAAACTACTTTCAACTATGGGAGAAGTTATTGGAAATGTCAAAAACATCATTGATGAAGGCTTCAAAATAAGAACAGATTATTGCACAAGATTAGAAAATGATTAAAAAGTTAATACAAAATAAATCAGGAGAAAAATTTAATTTTGGTTTATTTGTAATTTTATTATCAATATCTGTGTCATTGTTTGCTTTTATTAGTGAAGAAAATAAAGTAACAGGTTTTGTTGTAGCAGAAGAGAATCAAAAAATTGTACAAATTCAACAACCAATTTTATTAGACTTCAAAGATGTTAATTCATTATCAACATTATCAGCTGGCAACTATTACATTGATGAAAATGGAATTGTATATTGGATAGATGATGAGGCAAAGCCAGCAATAGCAAAAGTAACTTTTGTTGAGGAAAGCCAGAAGAATAGGAATATTTACATTGATGATGATGGCAGAATTGGTTATGTATTAAATCCAATCTCAATAACAGAAAATGAAACGAAATGAAGAATTTAAAAAACTCTTAAGAGGTGTGAAACTTGATTAATTCATCTAACAATTTCATAGCTTCAGGGTCGTTGCGTATTTCAGCAATAGATTTTTCCAGCTTTTCCCACTTTAATTTATCTTTATTTTTCATAGTTGAATATTTGTTGAATCAGATATATAAACCTTTCGCCGCAAAATGAACAATAAAAACTTGTTTAAAAACAAAACTGCAAAAGGATTGGTTAGTTTGATTACTATTATTGTATTATTATCTTCAATGTTAGCTACAAGTATATATTATCAAAATAATATAACAGCTAATGTTGTGAAAGAAATTTCAACAGAAACAAAATCAACTGGCATTATAATCACAGAAGTAAATGGCATTAAAGAACTAAGCCAGTTAAATGAAGGATGGTACCAAATAAGAAATGGATTTGTGTTTTATCTTGACACATTTAATTCTTATGTTCAGCTTTATATTAGAGTAAAAAATCCAGAACACCAAAATGGACTGTTTGTTGTTGATGAAGATGGAAATGTCAGGTTTGATAATTATAGTAGTACAAATGAAAAGGTAATTGTCGATGAAAATGTTGAGTCAGGTGAAGGTTTCTCAGAATTTGAAGAAACCAAAATCACAGGCGCAATTGTTCCAAAAAAAGAAGAAAAACAAGTAAGACTACTTTATATGAAACCTACACCTAAAAATTACGAGTCATTTTTAGATGAAGCTACAAGGAAGTATGGAAAAGGTGATAATGATTTCAAAAATTTACTTAAAGCAATAGCAACTGCTGAAAGTGGTTGGAATCCAACTGCAAAAAGTCCAAAAAATGCAATGGGTATAATGCAACTTCTTCCTAGTACAGCTAGGGGATACAAAGTAGATGGAGAATATGTAGGTATAGGCGACTTATTTGACCCACGAAAAAACATATTGGTTGGTGCACAACATTTTAGGTATCTTTTAGATAAATATAACGGAAATGTTCATTTAGCTCTCTCTGCTTATAATGCTGGTCAAAGAAATGTTGGAGATGACATCCCACTTATTCGAGAGACTCAAGGCTATGTTATGAAAGTTATTACTGCTTATGAAATTGAGAAGAAAAATATTGATTTACCACAGGATGGAGTTACTATTACTATTGTTGGACCACCTAAAATAAAGATTAGTGATTTTGGAGAACCAGGAAAAATTATAGTTGAAAGTGTTAGAGTGCCACAAAAATATGCAAGCATTGGTGAAGCACTTAAAAGTATATTCTTAGACATTATTGGCAAGCCTCCTGGTAAAGTTGAACCTTCTCCTGTTGCTTATTATCAAGATGGCAATAAAGTAAAGACATTAGATGGAATAGTATTTACTAGAGTAAAAGGAGTATGGGTATCCACTGAAAGCACTGCTGCCTTTAACGACGAACAGATAAAGCGTGAATTAAAAGCTGGAACAACATTATTTAAAGAAAGTATAAGTGTTCAAGTTAGAGAATTGGAAAAAGACAAGAGGTATGCTATTGATTATGTTAACGATCATCCAACTGCAACATTTTTTGATATAGTAAGTGATACATTAGGCTCAACTGACCAAAAAGACATAAACAAATACTTTAAAATAAAAATAGATGGAAAGGACGCTGTTGTTGGAACTGATGAAAATGGAAGGAATCAAATATTCTATACCGCTGATGTAATAATAAGTGCGTTAGACCCAATAACAAAAGAAAAAGTATTTGCAGCAAAACCTGGAAAAGAGGGACTTTCTCCAACTCAACTCAAAGGAACAATTGAGTTTATAGAAATTCCGCAACCAAAAGAAATTCCAACACCAGTAAAAAGACCAATAGTTAGAGTTCCACCAAAACCTCCTGCAGTAATTTATGACTTTCAATATGGTGATCAAGTTGAGATAGATGGAGTAGTTTATATAAGAGAATATAATGCAGAACGCGGAGAAGCATTTTGGAGACCAGATGAAAAAAGTAAAGATAGAGTTGCTAAAAGAGATGCTGAAGTTAGTGAAGCAATTAATAAAGGGGCTAAGCGTATTCCTAGAGAAACTCTTGAAGAAAGAATCGGAAAATATTCAATTGAAGAATTAAAATATATTATTGAATCAGCAAAAGACGAACCTGCTTTTGATGTAAGTATCTATGAAAAGGTACTCAAGGAAAAGGAAGAACAAGCAAAAAAAGAAGAAAAACCTGTAGTAACTGTAACTGAACCAGTAATAAAGATTAAAGGCGAAGAATTTGAAGTTGTTGAAATTGAAGGCAATTTGTACTACATTACTATTTATGGTTATTCTTATAATGCTAGAGATAATAAAGATGGAACTTATACTGTTGATATATTTGGCCAAGATTATAAAATCTACCAAGAAGGTGTGATAGAATTGGTTGAAAAATTACCAAGTCCAGCACCTCCAAAAGCTCAACTTGGTTGGTTCAAAGATACAGCTGGTAGTTTGTATTATGGGACACAAGAAGATCTTGAATCGTTAATTAAAAGAGGTCAAGTAGCTGAAGGAACAATTTTGTCTCCTAATCTTCCAGAAGAAAGAAAGAAGATTATTATAATGGACGAAGGTAAAGGTAAATTAGCAGACAGGTTTACTAAATTAGAAGAAACTAGTCAATTAAAAGAAGGCAACTATCAACTAGATAGAGAAACAGGTATTATAAGAGATTCAAAAAATAACATAGTAGGTTTCTTAGACGTTGATGTTGCAAAAAAACAACCATCATCAGATTTAATTGTTGAAAGAGATGATTTTGGTGTAAAATACGCCTTAGTTCCTTCTGTGCCAACACCACCTAGACTAACTCCAATTGAACAAGAAATAAAAGAAAGAATGAAAGAAGAACTACAAGCTATATACGACTCATCTCAACAGATGGAAAAACTATTAGCGGAAGCAAGAGCAAAAGAACTAGATGCACAACTACAAGAAAGAATGAAAGCAGAATTGGAAGCTATGTACGCTTCATCTCAGCAAATTGAAAAATTGTTAGCAGAGACAAGAGAAGCACAATTACAAGAAAGGATGAAGGAAGAGCTAGAGGCAATCTACTCCTCATCACAGCAGATGGAAAAATTACTAGCACAAGTAAAAGACGAACAACTTCAATCAAGAATGCAAGCAGAATTAGAGGCTATGTATTCATCATATGAACAGATGGAAAAAATACGCTTACAATTAGCAACTCAACCACCTGTTGCAGCACCTACTCCAAGTCCGGCAGCTCCACCATCCGCACCAACTCCGGAAAGAAAAATTCGTCAAGAGTACATAAATACAGGAGATAAGCCACAAAAAATAACTGTAGAAGGTAAAACAATAGAGATACCGGTAGGTTATGCTTATGACCCAGAGACAAAAAGATTAATACCAATAAGAAAAAAACAAGAAGTTGTTGGTGCACCTACCCAAGTTCCAGGTGAACCACGCAAGCCCCAACCTATTAAGGAATTTGTACGGGAAGATGGTGTTCCAGTTTATGTGTATCCTATTGACAAAGCAACTGGTTTACAAACAATTGATATTGGTGGAAAAGAGCATAGAATACATCAAGATTTGTTAAAAGGTGCTCTTCTTGATAAATGGGATGGTGTATCAATACAAAACATACCAATATCAGGTGGCACAAGAGAAGTCATAATAAATCCAATTACTGGTGAACAAAAAGCAATCAATACATTTATTTCAATTGACCAAAGTACACAACAAATTAGAACTACAAAGACTGTTGAAATAGTAAAACTAGCTGAAAGAGGAAAATTAACTGGAGATACAAAAACAACTACAATTTCTAATCCTGGAACAGAAAAAGCTGAAAAAAAAGAAGAAATACAATTCGCAGATGACACAACAAAAACAACAAAGTTTAAAGGAGATAGAGATATAAAAGAAAAAGTAACTTATAAAACAAAAGAAGGAAAAACTCTTGAATTAAGTGGAGATGATTTAAAAGTTGAAGAGAGATTAGGGACTAATGCAGACAGGATATTGAAGTTAGCTGTTGAAGAAGGATTTAGAAGCGCTAAATTAGACGATCAAGAAAGATTAGTAGAAGGAAATAAAAAGATACAATTTATTGATGATAAAGAAAAAAGGATTTTAGTTTTTGATGGCGAGAGGGTTACAAAAGAGAATACTGTTGTTAATGGTGATACATTTAGTAGGGTTTATTTAGGTACTGTCAAATATGTGGCAGGAGAAGCTATCATGGAAAAAGGAGCATCGTATGAGACATATTCAAAAGGAAAATTAGTACAATCAGGTGGCATAAGTAATGATGGTTTAAGCAAATTTGAAGCAAAACATATAGAAAGTGGTATTAAGTTAACTGTAACTAGTGGTGATGTTTCTGAAATAACTATAGAAGAAATAACTGTAGGACAACAAATAAATGACCCAAAAAGTCCAGTTGATGGAATGTACAAATTTATTAAATCAGGTGAAGAATTATATTATGATGAAGGGATTTTAGGCACTAATGTTTATAGACTAGTTGAAAAGGACGGAAAGCAAGTTGCAGAAAAAGTACAGATTTTTCAAGGTACAGCACAAGCATTAAGTGCATCAATAACAAAGCAAAGAGCGCGATATGAAAAAAAACCATTTACAGTATTCCAAGAAAAGTCCCAACGCTTCTTCGCCGAAGTAGAACGTGTCTTAACAGAATTCCAAGGTTTAGGCTATTATGCAACTCTTTTCTTTGACGAAGATTCATTATTGCAATGGCGTGATAAAGTTGACAGATATTTTGCAACTGCTTACCTTGGTACAGAATATTGGTCAAGTGCAATTTGTGGCAATTATCTTGATGGTGAAGATGAAGGCATCGCTTATGCAGAAACACCGCAAGGCTTAGCTCAAGTTGCAGCACATATAGAAGCAACAAGAACAGAGGCAATTGAAACACCTACAGGAAGAGAGTTCATATACAAAATAACCTTCAATATAAGAAATGGCGACTTTGACAAAGATCCAAGAGCGCCAGAGGAAATGAACATTAATGTTATTTTGAAAGGCGAAAGAACAGCAACTGTATTCAAGCAAGAGCAAAAAGTAAAAAGAGGCTCTTCATTTGGAAGAACTGGCAGAAGTGCAATAGTACAAGACAGCACAACTTTCTTCAATGAAGTCTGCTTAACATTTGATAAAGTACCATTTAGGTGGAAAGTAAGCAACAATGAGATATGCAATGTTATAGTTGAATCATCAGGAGCGCCAACTCCAATTTCAACCACTGCAACCACAACAACTGCATCATCAGGAACAGCTGAAGGAGATATTAATGATTTTTAGATTTATTTTAATTAAAAAATGAAAAAACAACAATTAAATTTTTTAGAATGGAACAATAATATTTTTATTTCTTCAATTAAAAAAATTGATTTAAATATTATTTTAATTGTGATTTTGGATACTTTATTTTATCTTTTGTCAGGTTATTTTGTTATATTCTGGCTTCAGAGAATACAGGCAAAGATGGCGTCTTTTAGTTTGCCAACAGATATCATATCACTTGGTACAGAAAAAGCCCAGCAATTAGTAAGCGAGGTAAAAACATTCTATTATTTAATTATTTTTTCATTTATACTTGTTTTAATTGCAATAATATTTTTAGCAAGCATATTAAAAGGAATTATATGGGCAAAAACCACAAACACAAAAATTAGTTTTAAGTTAATTTCAAAATTTTTAGGCTTAAATTTAATATGGATGAGTTTTTGGTTTTTAATAATTTTTTTAATTGTATATCTTGTTGAGCCAAGATTAACTCCTTGGTTTACAATTGCTTCAATAATTTTGGCTTTATATTTCACAAATACAATTTATACAATTTTCATGAAAGAGCAGAAATTTAAATCAATCTTAGATGCAATTAAACTTAATATCACAAAAATCCAATTATTTTTGCTTCCATATGCAGTAATTTATTTATTGTTTTATATTATAGTAAAATTAAACAATCTCCTAAAATTCAAATATTCAACAATTTTGCTAGGCTTAATATTGCTTATTTATGCTGCAGTTGCTAGATACTATGTTTCTACACTAATCTATGAAATAAAACAACAATAAAAATAGAAACCTTTTTAAATACTATATATGATTTATATATAAATCTATGCTTTTCAATATTGAAAAATATATAAAATCTATATAAAACAAATATATTTCATATATGAAATACACCAAAAAGCTTATCAAAACAAGCGGTGGCTTGGTTGTTAGAGTCCCTTCTGACATAGTTAAGCTACTTAACTTGACAGAGAAAGATTATGTTGAGATTGACTTGACTAAAATTGATGTTAAAGCATTGAATAAGAAAGCAAAATAAAAATCGCAATACAAAAAATAAAAATTTCAAAAAATGTTAACGACCTTTGAAAGCAAAGTGATTAAGGTGACCCGTTTTAAATGTATGGTGAGCAAAAATTTAATGGTAGAAAAATTTTTGCGAGCACTAAATTTGCAGAGCAGATTGAAAAATAAATTGAAATTTAACAAATAGAGCTAATAAAATGAAAAAAAGAGGCATAGATTTTGTAATTAAACATTCAAAATCACAGGCAGCTATCTTTATAATAATGGCTGTGATAATTATACTGATAGGTTTGCTTTATTTCTTCTATCAAAGGCAAGCTGTTGAAAAAGCAATTGAGATTGTGCCGCCAGAGTTAGCTCCAATAAAGCTTTACATTGAGAATTGCGTAAAAAGTGTTACTGAAGACGGCTTAACAACAATTGGGCTTAGTGGTGGCTATATAGAAATACCAGAAAGAATAAACAATGACCCAAGAACTTACCTAACAACCTTTCCTGCAGCTGGCTTCAAATTGCCGTACTGGTGGCATAATGGCATACAAGCAGTTCCAACAGAAGATTTCATAAGGCAGCAATTGGAATTGCATATTAAAGCTGAGTTAAATAATTGCCTGAATAATTTTGAGCCTTTTGCTAGCAGGTATGAAATAAATGAATTAGCCGAGCCAATTGTTGATGTGCAGTTTAATGATGAAGATGTCACTATCAAGCTAAAATATCCTTTGGAAATTGTTTCAAAGACTCTTGATTTTAAAGCACTTAGAGAAGACTACAGCTATGTAATTCCAATAAGGTTCAAGAAAGTTTATGAGCTAGCAAAGCTAATTATGGAAAGAGAAAATAAGGATTATTTTGTTGAAAGAAAAACAATCGACCTCATTTCTATGGACACAGAAATTCCAACAACTGATGTAGAGGCAACTTGCAAAACAAAAGTCTGGCAATTAAGGAATATAAAAGAGAAACTGCAGACTTTGTTGAGAGTTAATTTGCCTTACATCAGAATAATTGGTACAAGCTACAACCCAAGTCTTTATGTGCCAAATCCAGGGGGAAAAAGCATCTATTCAGAAACTTATTTCCAGCATCATTACTTGTGGGAGATTGACAAGGACGCTGGCAGTAAATATAAAAATATGAAAGTTGCATTTGCTTATGATAATTGGCCGCTTGAAATTTTTGCAAGGCCCAGCGAAAATGGAATTCTGCGCTCTAATGCACAAAAAGGAACTGATTTGCTTTCCTTCTTTTGCTTGCATATATGGCACTTTACCTATGATATAAAGTATCCTGTTTTGGCTTCAATATTTGACCAAGAAACTGAAAAGAATAGGGTTTATCAGTTTAATTTTGCATTTAAGGTTAGTGTTGATCATAATCAACCTAGCAGAATAAATACAGGCTCAACCTTATTCGAGACTTTGCCAGATTTGCCATCAGAAGATTATTGCAATGATGTGCAAAATGAAATAACAATCTTTACTGTTGATAATGCAACAAGCGATGATATAAAAGATGTAAATTTAACCTTTGTTTGTGGCAGGTTTTATTGTGATATTGGCAAAAGTGATTGGCTCAGCTTTGGAGCAGCAGCAGGCATCACAAAAAGACTGCCTTATTGTGTTAATGGCATCATTAAAGGAGTGAAGCAAGGCTATGCAGAGACAAAAGCATTTATTCAAACAGATGTTGATGGACGCTCTTATGTGCTGTCATTAAACCCAATTAAGGAATTTAAAAATTACAGAGTTGTTAAGCATTTGCTTTCTAACCCAAGTATTACTCAAGAGCTCGCTCCTAATGAAAAAGCATCTATCTTAGTAAAAGGAAAAGACATTGGGCATGAGAGTTTTGCTGTTTATCCAAAAGAAGCTGAAGTTGAACGCGAGCTTGCGAGCGTTCTCGCAAGCAACTTTCCACTTACACTTCCTGGCAAAGATGCATCATATGAAGTTACTGTTTACCTAATAGACGAAGAAAACATTATTGGCGGCTATATCGGTGATTGGAAAGTTAACAGAGATTCCTTAAAAGATGCTAATGAAATTATTTTTCATGTTGTGGAGCAAGGCTCTGCTACTGATGATGAGAGATTTTTGTTTATCTCAGGATTAAGCTCTTACTCAAAAAATGTACCAGCCCCTGAATTGAGGTGATCAAAAAGATTTTGTTGATTAAAAATAATGGCAGAAATAAAATATTGCGTTAAGAGAGATAAAAAATAATCAAAAACGACATTCAATTCACATTCAAAAACAACAAAACAAAAACTAATAATGAAAATATTTTAAATAAAAATAACCAATAAAAATGAAAAATAAACAATTTCAAAAAATCAAAGATTTCATAACAATTTTAATAATCCAATTAGTCTTGACTATCCCATTCTATACGGCAAATGTATATGGCTTAACAATTTCAAATGTGCAAGTTACAAAAGTAACTGCAAGTTCTGCAACAATAGAATGGGACACAGATAATATCTCAAATGGAAAAGTTAGGTATGGAAATACAACAGTTTTAGGCTTTACACAAAGACATGATAATTTTGTACAAAACCATACATTAATTGTTTTCAACGGAATTGAAAGCGAAACAAATTACTTTTTTGTTGTTGAGTCAACTGATTTAGCTAGCAACACCGTTGTAGATAACAATTCAAACAACTTTTACACTTTCACAACATTAGATATAACACCTCCTCATAAAGTAACTGGATTAATGGTAATCTCGGTAACATCAACCTCAATATTTTTATCGTGGGACAATGTAAATGCAACTGATTTAAGTCATTATGTTGTATTCAGAAATAAAGCTCCAATAGCCAACACCACAACAAACAGCTTTAATGACACTAACTTAAGCTCTGATACAGAGTTTAATTACAAAGTTTCAGCTGTTGACAACAGCAATAATGAAGACCCGCAATCAGATACAGTTATAGCTTCAACATCAGCAATTGATTCAATAGCACCAATAATAACCAATATTGATGCATTACCAATAACAGACACAACAGCAAGAGTAACATGGCTAACAAATGAAAATGCAACAACAATAGTTCTTTATGGAATAAATAAAACTGATAAAATAAAAAGCTCTACGGATTTAGAGACAAACCATACTATTGTTATAGATGGGCTTGTAAAAAATGTCAAGCATATTTTTGTAGTTAAATCTTGTGACAAATCAAGTAATTGTGCAAATTCGTCTGCTCAAAGCTTTATTGCAGGAAGAGATACAACAGCGCCATTTGCAAATTTCTCAATTCCAAGATATATAAATAGAAGAGTAATTGATATTGTTGGCTCAACAGAACCATTTTCTTCAGTAACATTATTTGTTAACAACTTAAATATACCAAAAAGAAGCCTAAGCAGTAAGGAAGTTGGAGGCTCTGGCAAATTTATCTTTAGTCAAATACAGTTGCAACAAGATAATGTCATAAAAATTAGAATTGTAGACAAATCTGGGAACAAAAATGAGAAGACATTTGATGTTAGCATTGATACAGAAGGTCCAATAGTTCAATTAAACGAGATACCATCAATAACCTCAAAAACAAATCTAACAATAAGTGGCACAGTAAATGAGCCTGTTACAATAAAAGTTTTTGTAGATACAAATGTAAATGAAACAGCTGTGCCATCAAAGATTACTGGGCTTAATGCAACAAAAGTTGAGCAAAATTCTATTAGGCTAGAATGGAATGAGTTAAAAGATAAAGATTTTAGCCATTATGTTGTTTACAGAGAAGATGCAAGCCCTATTGCGATTACAAAGCCAGCAGACTTTAATTTGTTTATTGATGCTTTAGTTGATAGTGGAAAAAGCTACACTTATCAAGTTTCTGCTGTTAATATTTTTGCAAATGAAGGCCCAAAATCAGAGTCAATTACTGTCACAACATTGCAAGGAGGCGCTATATTAAATCTGAAGTATTCACCAGTAGATATTTTTGAAGATTTCAGAAAACCGTTAATAGTTACTAATGCAAGCGCAAGCTTTAATTTTGGAATTAATCTAAACAAAGGCGATGGAGAATATCAACTAAAATTAATATTTGATGATAGGGCTGGAAATTCTGTTTTAATTGAGAAAGGTGTGTTGCTTGATACTAAAAAGCCAGAAATAAAAATAATAAGTCCGCCAAGTGGAGCTTTTATATTTGAAAATGTAGCTAATGAAGTTGATGTGATTGGAAAAACAAAGCCAAATGCCAGAGTGCATTTATTTGTTGATAGAACACCATTCAGTTTCTTTAATCAAACACTTGAATTAACTGGCTTGCCAAATGAAGTGCAAAATATTCCAGAGGCAGATCTTGATGCTAAGTGCCGATTTAATGTAGCTGCAAAATCATTTTGCAGAACAGGAGCTGATTTTTCTATTGATGCAGACAGCCAAGGTAATTTTAAATTCGAGAAAGTTGATTTGACTACAATATTTGGAGGAGCAGCTCGCTTAAAAGAAGTTCCTGTTACAGAATTTAGGGACATAACGCTTGAAGAAGGCAAAGACTCAAAAAGAACAACACTTGTTGTTATTGCAACAGATGCAACAGGACAAAGAGGTGTTGTAACACAAACAATAGCAATAGGCACATGCTGGAGCGGCAACCAAAGCTGGGATATAATTCCATTGACACAATATCAAAGCCCAACTTTCTTAAGCACAGAAAGATTAAGGGAAGGAACTGAAACAATTTACTTTTACTTTAATTATTCTTATATTGGAAGAGGTACAAGTCCTATATTGACAGGCACCACTATAAGCAAGGCTTGCAGCACAAGAGAATTAATAGACTCACGATTCAATGTAAGTTGTCAAATCATGCCAAGTAGTGTACCAACACAGCAGCTTAAAATTAGCAAGAACGAAGCTGAAAATACAATTTCTTACTCTACTGCTACTCTCAGCAGATTTCCAGGCATGGACAGATTTTTAGAAAATGATTGGAAGAGCTTTTTTAAAGCTATAAATAAAGAATTAACATTTCCACTTAGAGTGAGAATAACTTACAAGCATGATACAGATAATGATGGGAATTTAGAAACAGAAACACAAACTATGTGCGAGCAAGTAAGCTATGTTATTGATGACACAATAATTGATCCAAGAAGAATACTTCCAGATTGGTTGCTATTTGATGCAGTTGATTTCTTGCAGGATTCAATTAAAACTCTAACAGATATTCAAGAGCAAATAAACAAGTTGATTGATTATGTTGCAGTAGGTTGCTTTGCATCAGGTGGTGCACATTTGGCACTTCAGGTATATAGAAGATGGGTTAGTTTTTGGGAAGAAAGGGCATACTCAATTTTGAAACTTGCTAAAGGAACTATAGGGGGTTTAGATATTTTTGCGAAAAATCCATTAAAACCATCTGACCCTAATGAGAAAGGTAGTTGTGAAGAAACAATAAAAAAAATAGTTGAGAAATATGGCAGCTTCAAGCTAAAATATGTTAATGATTTTGACCTTAATAAATGCTTCCCAAGTGTTGCATCAGCATGGAATTTAGAAGCAAAAACTTGGGAGCTCATGAGGTATAGTTGTGATAGGATTTTTGGACATTCAGCTCCTTCAAGATGGACAGAAACAAAAATTGACAGTGAATTAACAAGAAAGGCTCAAAGCATAGAAAGTTGTGAGGGTGATGAAGGTGCTTTGGGACAGCCATTGAAAGTAGAGAGCTGCACAGAGCTTGCTAGAAAAAATCCAACCTTTAAAGCAGCTGAAACATTTGGCACAGATGCAAAATGCACTATTGTTAGTGAAAAGAATAAGCGAAGTGTATTTTTAATTGGCAAACCGATATCAGATACTGAAAGACTGTACGAAATTCAGCATATAAGCGCAACAGGCGGCTTAAGTGGAGAAACAAAATATGCAGTAAAAAGCAGACAAAGCGAATTTGATTACCTTACCACACAATCAAAAAGCTGTCAGGAAATTTGCAGCACAGGCAAGCAAGGTAAAATAGGTAAAGCAAAATTTAGTGGCAGAGATGTACAGATTATAAAAGATGCAAGTGGCAGTGGAGTTATACCAGAGTGCATTCCGGTAAATGATTGCACGGCACTAAATGCAAAGGACGAAGAAAAGAAACTTTTGATAACTGGAAAAGATAAAGATGGTAAAGATGTAAAACAAGAGATTAAGTATGCTCGCAACTGGGGTTTTACAAGTGATTGCTTTTACGATCCTGATAAGCCTGAATTTAGCAATCCTAATATTGTTAGTGACTCACGAGAAACAAGAGTGGAATGCTGTTGCATAAACACTAAAGAAACTACGGAGCCACCAACAAGGTTCTATCACCCTGAGGATAAAGACCCAGCAACAGGCTCATTTGTACATGAATCAAAATCAGTAGCAGGGCAGCCTCCTCAAGGAGAAATATCTTCAATAGAATCAAAAGAAGATATACACTACGCTGATATGAAGTGGAGTTACAGGTATTCAAAAGAAAGATTTGAGGCTAAAGGCATTGATGGAGCAACTCATACACAATACCATCCACACAGATATATTGAAGGGAGAGATTTCCCAGCTTGCTTTGGCCAAAATCATTGGTTGTACGACAATCCACTAGGTTTTGCATTAGGACAGCCTGAGAGAGTTTTAGTCATTGACCCTTCTAAGGATTACCTTATAGCACCAGCTCAATGTGCACATCTTGCAGGAATAAGCCAAAGAATACAATTTTTAAGTAATTTAATGAGTTCGTTTTCTACTTGCTTAATACAAGTAAGAACAACAGGCAGAGGCGATAGTAATGCTTGCAGAGAATTATTCACCCAATATTTATGCAATTCAATATGGCAAGTTATAAGATTATTTACTGATAAAGGATGTGTTACAACAGAATATGGAGATGATCCTAATGTACAAAGCGATAAGATAGTAGACTATGTAAGAGCTGGGTTTAAATCAGTCTCTGATAGTATTTCTGATTTGCAAACTGGTATATCACAAGAATATGGCAATGCAAAACTTAATGAATTACTTGGCACAGGAGAAGAAAGCATTGCAAGAAAGCTTTGCTTAGCAGCATTTGGCTATGATTGGGAAATTAATATAAAGAATTTAGTTGATGCAGCTTACACAACACCATTTGCAACTTTGGTGCAGCCAATAACACGCTCAAGAGAATTTTTAACAGTAAACCCAATTGACTTAAAACCAAAGTACGAGTACAGAGCATCATGGATAATAAATCCAGGCTGCGATTTTGAGAGGTACGATATTTACTTGACATGTGTTGGCAGAAAAGAACTTGACCAATATCCTAATCAAATTAATTGCGGTGCAGTTGGTGCACCTTCGATTGGATATACTATTCCGCTAAGGACAACTCCTGGCTTTAGTCAATGCGATTGCATTGGCTTGTCTGAAGAAAAGCGCAGACAAGTTTTTACAGGAACAAGGTTAAAGCAGAATACTTTGGAAGATAAGTCATTCCACCAAGTAATTGACGATAATTACAGATACGATCATCTAAAGTTTGTCTTAAGGCCTGATAGAAAAATACCAGCAAACATTAAGCCAAATTGCTTCCCTCAAGGCTATGACGATGGTGTATTTTATGCTCCATTATTAGAAAAAACAGCAAGAGACATATTTGATTGCAGAGCAGATATATTATCTGGAACTTTTGATGTTGGACAGCCAATTCAAGATGGAGGAGTATTTCTTCCTTGCTGCAGAAAAGATCCAAATACAGGAGCAATTATATGTGGTGGTGGTGCAGCATTTGCAACAAGAAAAGGTACTGCTGAATTTATAGACATAAAAATCAATGAACAGAATGCGCTTGGCAGAATAGAAGACCTAGTGTTTAATGCAGGAGATACATTAAAAATCGACACAACAATAAGAAGTGTTGGGCAAAACAAGTGTTTAAGACTAATCTTAGGAGGTGAAACGCCATTAGTTCAGGAAGTATTTGAAGGAATACAACAATATACTGTACAAACACCATTAACACTTGGCACAAGGAATGAGATAGTTGAGCCTGTTGGAATTAGAGTTCAAAGAATAAATCTAAACAACCAAAAAGATGTCTCAATTAATGTAAGATTTTGGGATAGAGACAATGATGGCTTCATAAATATTGATAAGGGTGGTGATGAAGTTGAGATAGATGGTGTAAAGATAAAAATAGGTGATGTATTGGGCTCGACATTAAAGATTAATGAAGGTAGGTCGTCTCAAGTTGAGGTTTCGGCTGTAAACAGACAAATAATATTGAAAAAAGAAGAAGCAGAAGTAGCAATTATAGCTATAGAAGTGCAAAGAGATAGCAATGGAAGAATAATCAAAGACAAGGGAGGTGAAGAAGGAGTTGCATTTGTTCAAGGAACAATAAAAATATTTCCACCTTTCGAGATAGCTCAAACACAACAACAGCTAACAAAAACATTAATACTTGGCTTATATCATACAAGTGATACACCAGATGTTTTTGGAATTGCAGCATGCAATTTTAATGAGCCTGTTCTGACAGTAGGAGGCAATAAACAAGAAAGAACTGTAAGAATAAAAGTTGAGCAAAAACCCATTGCTACTGTTTTGCAAGGACCAATAATAAGGGT
Source organism: uncultured Methanosarcinales archaeon (assembly GCA_964607225.1). Classification (GTDB taxonomy): domain Archaea; phylum Nanobdellota; class Nanobdellia; order Woesearchaeales; family GW2011-AR4. The sequence continues at coordinate 20,900 of CAZSIU010000004.1, forward strand.
AACTAATTTGCAATCTGATAATAAATTAACTCCTTTCAGGAAAAATGTTGATAATTTTGTGATATCAGCAATTATAACCCATAGCTATGGAATTGAAACAACACAGTTGGATTGCAAAAAACCAGATGGTAGTTCACTAACTACATTAACAGGCATTCCTAGAAGCAATAATAATTATGAGTTTTATATAAATACAAATGATATAGATGTTGCTGGTGAATATAATTGTAAGCTTACAGCCAAAAGCACCCATCAACAAGCCAGAGTAAACTCACAAGAAATTAAAGCTGAGGTTATGTGCGGAGGCGATAATGTTTATGGATTATGTGATAAAGATAGAAATTGTTGCAGGAATCGTCAATGCAAATCAGATAGTGATAAAATTTTAGTAGGTTTGCCATGCTCTTAATCACTTAGTTATAAATAAAATGCCAAAAAATATTATATTTAGTTCTATCACTGAATCGTTTACATTAATATGGAAAAATAAATTATTATTTATTTTATTATTTATTTTACAGATTGTTTTTTTTGTGATTTTTTCTTACATAAATCTAACACATCAAACAAAAATATTGGAAAATACAAAAACTATAACAGATTATTTAAGCCAGCAAAAGCTTGATGATATCTCAGTCACAGAAAATATTTTACAGCAAAAAAGCATTCTAGGAGATGACCCATTAATAATAAGCAGAAATTTCAATGAAATAGTAAAAAATTTTAGGCTTTATTTGATTTATATTTTTATTTTATTTGTTTTTTTTATTTCAATAAACTGGACATTGACCAATAAATTAATTCATTCAATGAATATTAAAAAATCAATTAAAATTTTTTTAAAAAACCTTATCATTTCATCTTTTTATTTAGGGCTAGTTTTTGTATTTTTATTTTCATTAATCAATATTTCTATAACTGATTTAGCAGAAACCTCAAAATTATTTCAGAAATATGCAATTTTTTTAGTTCTTTCTTTAATATTGCTGTATTTTATGTTTGTTTCTATTGCATTGTTGTATAAAATTGAATTTAAAAAAATTGTTCAAAAAACTTTAGTCATTGGAATTAAGAAAATTCATTATATTATTGCAGCTTATTTTATTAATATTTTTTTATTTACCGTTTCAATCTTTTTATTTTATTATTTTATAGAAAAAAATCTTTTTATTTTACTATTGTCAATATTGCTTCTGATTTTTAGTTTTGTTTTTGGGAGAATATTTGTGATTAATATAGTTGATAGATTAGAAAAAAGTTAATTTATGCAGCTTCTGCCATTGTGTTGTCTGCAGTTTCTGCTTGAGATGATTCTTTTTGTAATTTAGCTTCTAATCCTTCGTCCTTTGCATCTTTGTAGGAAGGTTCATCATCCAATGTACCATAAACTTCATCCACCCTTTCTTTTACATATTTTCCCAATTCTTTACCTCTTTTACCTAAAGCAATTCCATGTTGCAAGACAGTTTCTGCAATGAGCCTTTTTGGACCCGGTGCTGAATGCGAACTTTGAGTTATAGCGTCTTTGATAGAATTCCAAAATGAAAATTCATCCGCGTATGAACTTTCCCATTCTGCAAGTCGCCTGTGGGTCCTTTCCTTATCAGTTCCTTTGTGGATATCAACCATATGTGTGTGGAACTTAGAACCAATTAAACCCTGTAATTCCTCATCAGCTCTATCTCCTCCAATCTCAGCTCCACCATGTCGAATAACTTCATGAGAAATTATAGAATCTTTCACTGCTTGTTCCGGTATCCTAAGTCTTGCAGCTAATGATTTTACTTTCTTGTCAAAATTACTTTCAAATACAAGGTATCTTTTTGCTGGATTTGCATAATAAGCTGCTACATAATCTAAGCCACCAACATCATGCTCCACTCCAATTGCATAAACAGGGTATTCTCTTTTAATAGGTATTCCTGATCTTTCAAGAAATGGGCCCCATGCAACAGCCTCTTCCCTCAAACCTTTTTCATCGTACAAAAATTTCAATACATCTCCACGCCTATTTTCAACTCTTGAAACATTTTTTCCTGTATCATTTATAGGACCAATATTTGCTATAGTTGGTGTTGCATAACCCACAACAGGCGTATCATATGGATTTGGAGAAGGTGTTCCAAGTTGTTTAATTCCTTCAATATAGGCAACTTTAGGCATTGGCACTGAAGAGATTTCTTTATTCCACTCTCTATCTGGATAATTATCAGTTCCTGCTTGTATCCAATGACCAAAATAATAATCATCTCTTGTCTTTACAGGACCGTTTCTTAAGTAATCTCGGATTGTTGTTGGGAATTTATTGTTAGAAGTTATAGTAACTGCTTCACCATTCCTAAAAATTATGGTATTGGCAGCATGCCCGAAAGAGCCAACAGTAGGCGGATTTCCAGGTCCAGACTTAATATCCTTAGCATCAACTTTAGGGCTAGATTTAACAGAAGGAGATCCTTTATAATGTTCGCTTAAAATTTTGTAGCTTGCCATTTTCTATGTTTTTTATAGTTGCCTCTGGGATTTGATTATAAAAAAATAAAATTAAAAAGAAAAAAATTTAAGTTGCTTTATCCATCTGTGACTGCGGCACTTTCTTTTGGTAAGCATCTGTTATACTAGCGTATTGTCCTAATGCCTGAACAGCTGCTGGAACATTTGTGGCTACTTTTGCTACATCGCCACTTTTGCCACCAGCTAAAGTATTGGCAATCAAAGTATATACTCCCATCTGGACATCTGAAGATTGTCCTTGTATTTTTGAAATTGTAGATTGCAATTTATTTGCTTGTGCTTCGTAAGCTTGATTAAGCAATCTAAGAACTTCTGCCCTGTTGCCTGATTTGATTGCAGCCCTAACTTGTCCCATGGCTTCCGGCCCTACTTTACCTAACCAGTCCCTTATTAAGTTGCCATACCATTCAGGACCATCAACTAAAGGCTGAGGTTTTCCAGCAATATTATACAATGAAGTAACATAACTTTTAGCAACGCTGTTGAACGCATCTTCAAGTTTTGCATCTTCAATCGGCTTTCCGTCATAAAGCTTAAAGAATGAAGGTTCAATTCTTTCCAAATCTGATTTAATATGCTTTAACGATGCACCTGGTTGTACTTGTGCATTTAATTCACCAAATAACTTTTCAACGTCTGCTTCTAATCCTGTTTTAGCCATTTTTTCTTTCCACCCCTTGTTTTGTGTTTTGTTTTTATCCTTTATATTCTTTATCTATAATTTGTTACTACTTTAACATAGTAGCACTTATATTTAAACTTTTCGCTTCTGGAGTATATATGTTAAGACACCTCCAGAAAACAAAAATTGTGAGCGAATTCGCTTTTAGGCTCATTCGCATGTCGCGTATTTGTTACTACCAATCAATAATTACACTTATATATAAATCTTTCGGTTTATAGAGTAGGTAATATTTATTTTCTATATTGAAAATATCTATTGAATTTAAAGGCAAAGATTTATAAATTAACTTGAATTTACAGATAAGGGGTTGGTTTATGGCTAAGAAAGGTAAAAATCAATACAAGCAAGTTAAAGAGGATAATCCTCAAGTTGCTATGCAAGAACCAAAAGAGCTTGAAGCAATTTCTAAGCTTCCAAGCGATATTCAAGAAAAGCTAAAGACAATAAAAACAAAACTTGAGAAATTTCAAAAGAAAGTTCTTGAAAAATTTGACAAATATA
>CAZSIU010000005.1:0-21109 GCA_964607225.1 uncultured Methanosarcinales archaeon
TTGTTGAAAAAGGTGACATAAAAGGAGGCGTTAAGTACATTCCAATTTATATCTTCGGCTCAATAACTTTATACTTTTTTTTTATGAAGTTGCTTGGAACTTTGTTTGCTGGAATATTATAAAATAAAAACAAAAAGTTTATAAATAACAAATAGGATTAAAATTTTAAGCAACAAAATGAACCATGCACAGCATAAATTCTTCACTACAACTGTAGTTTTTCTAATGATGATTATCGGTATTATTATAGCAGCTCAGTTTAAAGAAATAAGCCTTGGAGTTTTGAATATTAGTTTGTTGCTAGTTAATGCATTATTATTGCTTATTATCCTGGGGATTTTGCTCCAAGTGAAAGAAGATTTCACTCATAAGACTAAAAAAAGAGATTGATAGAATGGTCGAACTCAACAGTAAATCACAAGCAGCATTAGAATTTCTCACAACATATGGATGGGCTTTTCTAGTTATTTTGATTATGATAAGTACTCTTGCTTATTTTGGTATATTAAACCCAGGCAAAATTCTGCCAAATAGATGCAATTTTGGAGCAGAGTTTCAATGCATTGACTACCAAATTTCAAGCACTGGCTTTAAAATGAGGCTTAAAAATAATGTTGGTGAAGCAATGGATATATCATCAATATCTTTAAGCACAGAAAGCACTGTATCTTATACTTGTACTACCCCTCCTACAAACCCAACTGGATGGAAATCTGGTGAAGTCAAGGATTTGGCTTGGACAGGCTGCTCAGGAGGTGCAATAATAGCAGGTGAAAAAGGAAAAGTATTAATTACAATTAGGTATTATTCTATAGCAAGCGGCTCTGGCTATACAAAGGAAGTAAAAGGAGAAGTATTATCTACTGTTATTTAAAAGAAGCATAAGTTTTATATATATTGTTCTTTATTTTTTAGATTAAAAAAGAGATGATAATATGTCAATTAAAAAATATATTAAATCACAGGCAGCACTAGAATTTCTCACAACTTATGTGTGGGCATTTTTTATTATTGCCATAACAATAGGTGCTTTATACTATTTTGGAATCTTTGATTTCAGCAAATATCTGCCTCAGAAATGCATTTTCCCTTCTCAGTTTAAATGCTTAGATTTTAGTTTGAAGCCAACAGAAGTAAGGGTTAAAGTAGTTAATAATCTAGGGGAAGATATTAAAGTCACATTATTACAAATAACAAATGATGCAACACCACCAATTTCATGCACTGCTCCTGCAAGCTTTGATTGGGCATATGCAACTGAAAAAGATCTAGCCTTTACATCCTGTACAGGAGGAGCTTATATTGTTGGAGAAAGAGTTGAGTTAAGAGTTTCAATGAGCTATTATGCTTTGGATACACCAAGCAAGCCTGTCCATTTAATAAATGGTAAGATAAATGGAGAAGTCATATCTAGCTAAAGCACAATCGTCTTTGGAATATCTATTAGTAGTAGCTTTGACATTTGCTATAATAGTACCCACAACCTACTTATTTTATAACTATTCTAAAGAATCAAGCCAGGAAATAATCGATGCTCAGATAACAAAGCTTGGAACAAGCATAATTGATGCTGCAAAAACAATATTCTACTCTGGGCAAGGCTCAAAAACAACGCTCGAGATAAATATTCCAGAAAATGTTGAAAGCGCTCAAATAATTGATGGAAGAGAGCTTGTTTTCAATATAACTACTAGCTTTGGCACTTCAGAAATAGTATTCTTTTCTTTTGTTAATATAACAACAATTGCTTCGAACTGCAATGCAAATATATGCAATATCCCTGAACTTGCAAGCTCAGGGCTTAAAAAGGTGAAGATAGAAGCGGTAAGTAAAGATTTTGTTAGGATTGAAGTGATATAAAATAATTTTAATATAAATTTTTCATTAACAAATTTAAAATTCAAAAAATGAGAGAGTTGTTCGCGAGCACGAGATGAACGCGAGCTTGCTCGTGTTCTCGCAAGCAGGTCGAACTCGCGTGCAGGTCGAGTTCACTCGCATTCGACTGGCAGAAAAGATTTTGCCGAGCACAAGATTACCTCGCAAATCGAAGATTTGCGATGGTGATCGAAAATGAGTGAGATGCGAGTGAGCGAAGTGAACTCGCTCACATTCGACGCATTTATCGACATGTTGCGAAGCAATGGATTGAAATTAAATAAAAATTAATTTAAATCGAAAATTTGCCGAAATCAGATTGGAGAAATTTAAAGAGTTAAAGATAAAAATGCCAAAATCTCAATCAGCTATGGAATTTATTGTTTTAGCTTCTTTTATGCTTTTGGTCATACTTGGATTTTTTGCAGTAACCAGCTCAAGAGTACTGGAAGCCAAAGAGGAAGGAAACAGAAAAATTGCAGAGGACATAGCAGCATTAGCTTATAATGAAATAGAAATTGCAAAATCTGTGAATGACGGCTATATAAGAAATTTTGTAATGCCTCAAACAGTAAATGGTGTTAATTATAGTATAAGCATAATAGACAATAGAGAGCTTATTGTTAATTATTTGGACTACGAGCATGTAAAATTCTTGCCATCAAATGTAACAGGAAATATTATAAAGGGCAATAATAAAATCTCTAAAAATAATGGGATTATATTTTTAAATCAGAATTAAACATAAGGAATATTCTCATGAAACTTGATTCCATAAACATAAACATAATTCCAAAACAAGCCCTTTTTTCTTGTCACAAAGACTGAAAAGCCAGCATCTCTAAACATTTTTTCTATTACTTTGTCATTTGATAACCATGCTACATTCGGAATAAGCTTAAAAAAATCAGCATAATCAACAAAAACTATTTTGCCTCCATAAGGCAATAGATCTCTCATCTCTTTTAGCACTTTTTTTACATCCTGCAGATAGCCCATCATTCCAATGCTTACAATTGCATCAACATGTGGAATTGAAGGGTGCACTCTGTTGATTTGATGCTCATCATGAACAACAATAACGTGTTTATGTCCTCTTTTGGTAAGCCTCTTCTTTGTGATGAGTAAATCCATCCTTGACAAGTCAGTTGCATAAATCCTGCCATTTGGCTTAACAGCCTCTGCAAGACTCATTGTCAATGTTCCAACAGAGCAGCCAAATTCAAGCACTTTTTTTTCCCTCACATCTCCAAGCAATGCTAATACCTCATTCCTTATACTTTTAGGAAGAATAATCTTTTCAGTTAAGAGTGTTAAATATGCAAGAGCATCATTTATTTTGATTATAGCATCTGGATTGTAGTAAATCTCAAGCATAAGGTATATTGGTATGCCAACAAAAATAAAGGAAAGCCCTAATCTTAGGGTGTTGATTGCATTTGAGTCTAAAAAAATCCAAGCAGACATCACACTAATTATGAAAACAATCAAAAAGGCAGAGCCTAGCTTTGCAAAAGGCACCTTAAAGGTTCTTTTCAGAGTTGGCTCTTTAGCTCTTAAAATTGGTACTGATAAAATAACAAAAAAATACATTACGAAGCCAAGAGGCAACAACAAGCTGAGCAATGCCCTATATTTGCCAAAAGCCATTCCAAAGACAATAAGTGATACAATTGTTTGGAAAATTATTGCCTTGTAAGGAGTCTTAAATCTTTCGTGGATATCGCTTAGCTGAGCAATAAACAGCTTGTCTCTTGCTAATGCAAGAATTAAGCGAGGCATTGTTATTATGCCACCTGCAGCACTGCCAATCAAAGCAACAAAAATGCCAATATTGGTAGCTTTTGTGCCAACAAAGCCAAATAAGCTTTCAGCCACAATTGAAAGTGGCACAGTTGATGCTGCTAATACTTTCCATGGAATTATGCCAAGAGAAACTATTGCCACTGAGGTGCCAAGAAACCCTATAATTATTGTGCCAATGATAATTGCTTTTGGTATGATTCTTTCCGGCTCTTGAGTTTCTTCTGCAAGGTATGTAGCAGATTCCCACCCAAAAAAGCTTTCTGAAATGAAAAATATAGTAATAAAAATTGATGAAACACCAAAAGTGAAAAACGGAAAGTAATTGCTAGTGCTAATTTGAAATATTCCTGGAAAAATTATAGATAATAAAACTCCAACAGCAGCTGCTGCAAATAAAACAAGCAAGAAAGCGCTTGCTTCAATTCCAAAATAAGCAATAAGGTTCAATACTAGTATTAAAAATACGCTTATGCCTATTTTAAGCCAAAACTGAGAAGGATCTGGAATCAAGTAATCAATTGCCGCAACAACAAGCAAGGCTGTTGTTAAGTTGCCAAGGATCCATGCTATCCATCCCATCAAAAAAGAAAAGAAGCGATTGTAAGCATGCTTGCTGAACTCATAAACTCCGCCAGCTTTTGGGTACATAGAGACTAGCTCAGCAAAATAAGTGCTTATGTAAACTGCAATAATGCTCAAAATAATCCATGCTAGTATAGAGGCGTTTCCAGAATAGCCAGAGCCAATTGCAGCACCAAAGAACATGCCAGTACCCATAATAGAGGCGATTGCTAGCGATAGAATAGTCCAGAAACCTAAAGCCCTCTTTAACTCAGCCATTAAGGCTATTTTTGGTTTTATATTTAAAAATGATTGTTTATACTTTAATGTGGTAACTATTTTTGTAGAAACAAATAAATAAACAAATTTAAAATAACATAAATATGAAGAAATTTATTATTTTATTTATTGTATTTTTAATATTGCCAATAGTTAATGCTATTTGTATAATTCCAGATGAAAATATAGAAATAAAAGAAAATACTGCTTTTTGTTCTGGAATATACAATCTTGAAAGCGGGGTTAATATTGTTGATAATAATGTTATTATTAACTGCAACAATTCCATTCTTATAGGGAATGGCATTGGTTATGGTATTCTATTAAAAGACAGGTATAATATTACTATACAAAATTGCAATATCTCAAATTACGAAATTGGAGTATACCTTGATAATACAAATAACAGCAAAATGAATAGTAATCATCTCTCAAAAAACAAATTCGGAATTGCTTTGTTTAATTCTTTTAATAATAATGTTGATAATAATATTCTGATTGAAAATATTAGGGCTAATACAATTACTTATCTTCCTACTTCTCTTTTAGAAGAAAAAGAAGTGACTGGAAAAATGGAAGAAATAAGCTCTCCAACACAAATAATGGAAGAAGTAATCAAAGTCAAGAACCCATTTTTGGAAGAGGATGAAATTTTAAAGGAAGTTGATTTTATATTAAATAAGTATTTTAACATATCGCAACAAAATTTGGAAATTACCAGAGCTATATTTTACAATGAAACAGACAAAAGCACAAAAATAATTCTTTATTTAAAGCCGAAAAAGATGCTGCTAAATGTTAGCATATATGAAAAAATACCTAAATGTGTTAGCACTTACGTCAATCAAATATTATTTGAAACTGGAGGTTATGAAGTAATAAGCGACGATCCTTTAATATTGTGGACATTTGCTAGACTTGATAAGGACATGGAATTATCATACAAAGTCTTTAAAAATATGGATGAAGAATGCAAAAAACTGCTTTTTGCTTTTGGCATTGCTACTGAATTTGAGGAATTTGAAAAGAAATTAGAAGAGAAGCAAGAAAAAATACAGTTTAATTATTTATGGATTTTATTGATTGTTATTGTTTTAATTGTATATTATTTAATTATTAAAATTAGTAAAAAAAATAAAAAAATCAACCAATAAGAGAACTTATTTTTGAATGTTCTAAAGGCAGAATTGTTATTCTATTTTGACCATTATCTTGGATAAGAACATTATTTATGATTGTTATTTTTACTCCTAAACTATCACTTTCATAATTTGTGCTTATATCTTGAGTTAGTTGATTTTTAGTTATTTTATTCAATTCTACAACTCTATGAATTTTTCCATCTTCCAATTCTTTAATAGCATAATAACTATTCGGTTTTGTTATTGTTATTTGCTGTTTATTTTCCAATACATTTTTTATTCCAATATTTTTTAAAAATAATAAATTTTCATCATAATTCAATAAAGTTTTCACATTCTTTAATCCTCTATAAACAAAATCACTTAATAAGCTTGAAATTTGATTGTTTTTTAATGGGTATCTTAAGTAATTAACAACTCCATTCAATTCAATCTTTTTGTCAATAAAATCAACTAAGCCGTTGTAATCAGTAAATTGTTGTGCAGAATTTTTTCTCAGGCATAATTTGTACGTTGAGGATTCTTTGGGAACATTGATTACAAAATCTTTTCTTAAATCTTTGTCGTTATAAAAATAACTTCCAACAGGATTTATTGTTAGACATTTAAAGCCAAAAGTTTTGTCTGTTTCTATTATTATTGAATTATTTGATTCAATAGTTTCATTGTAATTATCTTCTTTTTTAGTCAAAGTTCCATTCTCAACAATATATTTTGGATTATCACTATTTTTATCAACAGTTACTTTCCCTTTTCCGCTAAAAATGACTTCATTGTAAGAGCAATCTGCAATTTTTAGATTTACATTGGATTTAGTTGTAATTTCTACAATATTGCTTACTCTAAATTCGCTGTCTTTTATGTTATCAACTCTTATACAGTCGCTTAAAAAAGAGTCGGCTTTTTCGACTGAGAAAATATCTTCATAACCATCAAAATTGTCAATGTTAGTAGAAGCGCTTTTGTCTGTCAATATAGAATCAGCATGCTTAAATTTTAATTTGATTCCGTCATAGGAGCATTTAATGCAATTGTTTATGGACGTCTTGTCAATTTTCCAAAACTTTATTGCTTCGAACTCAACACCATTGCCAATAACTTTTCCGCCAAATGGCTCTTCTGTAGTAATTGACTTGCCTGTTATCTCCTTTAATGTCTCGTCTCTTGCATTTTTGTCAAGCTTTTTCCAGTCGCTTACTTTATTGATGTTTGGATTTCCTGAAGAGTCTTTGAAAATTAATTGTTGTTTGGTTAATTCAGCTTCCCTGTTGAATTCCTGTATTTTGGCAAAGTCTAGCTTATCGGGAGGGACTGTATCTAGTTTTCCATGCTCCCAGTCAAAGGAAGAAGGGTTGTTTGGATTGAATTCTGTACAGCCTGAAATACACTGGTTGGTATCAGGATCATACTCTGCCTTGTCATGACTGGCTAAAGAAAGTGCTACTATCTGAATAATTATTATGATGTAAATAAGTACTCTTTTTGGCATAAATATGATTTACTAATTCAAATATTTAATATTATCTATAAGAATGAGAAATAAGCCGCAATCTATCTGCAGCTTCTTGAGGCAGCTTTTTAAAAACTGTATAAACACCATCTTTTCCGATTTGCTTAGATGCGGAAATTAAAGATAATGCTAAAAAGCCATCTTTAGTAACATAAGCGGCATTTAATTCGTCATTAGACGAATCCCCATCCAGAAGTTTTTGCAAAATAGCATATTCAACATCTGAAAATAAATCCCTTATACTTTTATCAATTCCATTTAAATGATTCCTAAATTCCTTTGGCAATATTTGAGCCATATATGTTCTTTGAGGTCTTGATTTAAGTCCGTAATCATCATAAACCTCCCATCCGAGCTTTCTAAACTCGTCCCTCAAATTGTAAGTTTTTGCCTCTGCACTATCTTGGGCATAAGCAACCCCTAAAGTTTGTTCCAAACCGCTTCCAGAAGCTTGAATTGGTCTCTCTCTTCCTTGTCCTTTTCCAGATAAAATTTCGTAAACTTTATCTTTAATGTTAGGCAATTGTGGTGATGCAGCAACTAGTCCAAATGCTGCGAATGGTGCGATATATTTGGCTTTCATACTTCTTCCTTTATTTCCTCTCTTTATAAACTTTTCGCTTTTTTCACTCTACAAAAGTAGTGATTTTTATATAAAGTATATAGATTTATTTACAATATGGAAAATAATTATATGTGATAAACAAAAACTTTATTAATAATTTTAGATGTGCATTCTTGTGGAAATTAAAGATATATTTGGGAATAAGCTTTTATTACCAGAAGGAAGAATAAAGCACATTAAGGAGAAGCATCCTGAAATAGATATTTCAGCGATTGAAGACTCATTATCAGATCCTGATTATGTAATTTTAAGTGCTGTAGACGAAAGTATTAAGATATACCATAAGAAAAAAAGGAAAGTATTATATTGTTGTAGTTATTAATTTTAGCAAGAAGCTTATAATTACATCTTTTACTTCAGATAAAATCAAGAAGGGTGAATTAGAATGAACAAGAAGCTGATTTTTTCATTTGACAAGGAAGGAGATGTTTTAGATATCTCTATAGGTAAGCCAAGAAAGGCGATTTCAGAAGAGATTAAAGATGATGTTTTTATAAGAAAAGACCCGAAAACAAAGGAGATAGTTGGCTTCATGATACTAAACTTTGAGAAAAGGTTTAAAAAACTTGGTCAAGAGCAAGAAATCCCAATAAAAGCTATTTTTAGTAGTTAAGCATTATTTAATACTAAGCACAAATCTATATGGCTCATTCATAATCAATGATTTTGAGTCATCTATAACATAAACCAAAGAGTCCTGTACTTCAAATATTGTTACATTAACATCATGAGCATTTAACATTGTCATATCTACTTGCCTTTTGTATTTTGAGTCAAAATCAACAATTTTGTTTATTAAATCGTAAATATACTTCAATCTTATATCTAACTTAATAACAAACCTATCAAAATTTAATGTACTAACTTTATCGCTGACTTTAATTGGAAAATTAACATCAAATACAACATCTTCTTGATTAATCTGAGTTTTTGCATTAATATTTCCTTTTTCAACATCCCAGCCTTGTCTTTTGAAGTCTCTAAAGTCTTTAAGGCACGTATTAAGATTACTGTCAACATAGAATGAAAGCTCATTTTGTATTTGTTCAATGCTTGGTATTTTTGAATTATCGAAAATCGTTTGATTTTCGGAAATGTTCAAAAATTCATAATTTTTGACATTCTCAACAACAAATCCTTGCTTTCCAAATTGTCTTAAACCATCTTCTGCTGTTTTTTTAATACAATTATTTATGTAATTTTCAATACTAGCTTTTTCAAAAACTAATGGCTCAATAGAGCTTTTTTTGTAATAATTTGCAACATAGAAAATCAGCCCTGCGATTATGACAATAAAAACAGCTATCGCAATTATCAAAGTTACTTGTGCTTTTTTATTCATTAAAAACCATTCATTTTATAACTATAAAAACATTTCTAAACAATAAAAAACACCATTTTACAAAACTTTAAAAATACTGCTTCACTCTATCATTCTATTATGAAAATAATGATGGTTGAAAGCAGATACAAAGGAAAAATTGACTTGTCAAATTTAGACACAAGCATATTGCCAAAAAAAATCGGCTTAGCAACAACTGTGCAGTTTCTTGACTATACTGATGAAATAAAAAATTATCTTGAAAGTAAAGGAAATAGTATTTTTATTGATAAAATAAAGCAAAAATATTCTGCTCAATTGCTAGGTTGTGATGTAGGAGCAGCAGAAAAAATAAAAGAGAATGTTGATGCATTTCTTTACATTGGAACAGGCATTTTCCATCCTTTAGGCATTGCATTAAACATAGAAAAAGAAGTCTTTTGCTATGACCCAATAAATGCTGTAATGTCTAAAATAGACAAAACAGAAATTGATAAATATAACAAGAAAAGAAAAGCTGCTTATATGAAATTCTTGGAAGCAATAGAAATAGGAATTCTTGTTTCGTTAAAGCCAGGACAAAATAATTTTAGGAAAGCAGTTGAATTAAAAAAACAATTAAAAGACAAAAACTGCTATATTTTTGTCTGTGACACATTAGACTTTAACCAGCTTGAGAATTTCCCATTTGTGCAATGCTGGGTTAATACTGCTTGCAATCGCATCCTTGATGATTATGAAAAATTTCCAAAGCCATTAGTAGATTTGAGTGATATAGAAAAAATGGAATTGCTGACAATAACAACAAAATAGACAATTGTGAGCGAGTTCGTGTGAGTTGAACGCGAGCGTGCGAGCGTTCTCGCACGCATATACATGCGAGAGCTCGCCTCTCGCTCGCTCATCTCCAAGCTCACTCGCATTCGACTATTTCTTTTTTCTTGATTCAGAAAACAGATAAATCATTGTTTTGATTTCATTTAATTCTTTCTTTGACGTGTCAACCATTAAACTAAGCAAAATAAACAAAACTAACAAAGTGAGCCAATTGAAAATGGCAATTATCATAAGCCAGCTTAATTGGCTATTTTCAGCCTTATACACTTGATTTATAAGCTGAAATCCAAGAACAGCAGCACCTAATCCAACAACTAAAAGAACAATCTCAAAAACATTCATTTTGTCTGGCATTGAGTTGAACGCGAGCTTGCGAGCAGTGACATGCGAGTGAACTCGTTTCACTCGCTCACAACTCAATCGCAAGCAGCTACCTCTTTTTAGAGAAGTAATTCTTGAAATAACTATTATATAAATTTATTGTTATTTTCTTTTATACCTTATTATCAAAACAATAACAGTAATTAAAACAATTAATGATACAGCTATAACTATAGCCAAATTAAGCCTTTTGCCTATTAAATCTCTAATTGCAAAGCCAGTTGCTTGACTTATTTCTTTTGTTTCACTAGCTTGTGCAATTAAATTTTCTTCTTCACAAGGCTTGCAAACCCCACCACAGTCAATTCCAATTTCATTTTGGTTTTTTATGCCGTCTTCACAAGTTTCTGCTGCTAAAGCTGTCTGTATTATTGGTGTTGGCGCTTCACATTTTTGGCTTGTAATTGGTGGACTTGATAAGCTTGGACAAGCTGTATCTGATGCATGCTGAGGCACTTTAACAAAATCGCACTGTCTTGTTTGTAATCCATCAATACATTGCGTCCATTCACTACATTGCCAATCCATATTGCATACAAAGAAAGCACCACCACCTCCTCCAGAGCCACCACCTCCACCACCTCCTGAAGAGCCGCCGCCAGAGCTGCCTGAAGAGCCTGAGGTTGAACTGCTGCTTGAAGATTGTGTGTATGATAATTGTATGATACCAGAATGTGAAAGACCTGTTGCTCTATAAAAATTGCTGGAAGAATTATATACACAGGCATAACCATTTTGGGTGTTCCCATCACATTCTACTTTAAACTCATTTTGTCCATTGCAATCATCCGATATATTATCTATCCAATCTATTTCTTCGTCTTTAATGCAAATGCCATTTTTATTCGTATCCACTCTTTCAACATAAGCTATCTTTTTGAAACCAAATCTAGATAAAATAATGCCTCTGACTACAACTGCCCCTAAAGAAGAATTTGAAGCATTTAATATCGACAAGTTACTTAAGTCTAGCATGGAATTATTACTAAAATTAAAATCAAATTCTAATAATTTTTTATCTTTTATGCGAAATTCTACTTTTTTAGTACCATTAAAATGTTTAGATACATTTTCATCAGAATTGATAATCAAGCTTAAATTGAAAAAATTGCTATTGATATTGGTTAAATTGCCTCTTAAAAAATCAAGGTTGTCATCTATTCCATCATTGTCCTTGTCGCTGTCCTCTTCGTCTGGTATGCCATCATTATCTATATCTTTCTTGGCCGTTGTAAAATTCCATACATAATCCTTATCAAAATTACGCCCAAAAATGCTCTTTATTCTTGTAGTTAAATTTACAAGGTAAGTTGTATTGTCCTTTAAAAAGTTTATAGGGTCAATAATAGTCTGATTTATTGTATCATTGTAAATATATGTCCATTTAATTTTTTCTCCATTTATATCTTGAATAACAATACTTGATTTTTCTATTGTAGATTTGTCAATATTCTCGCTAAAATTTATTATAATATTGGATTTTATGCTTATATTTGTACTTCCATTTGCTGGAAAATAAGAAGTTACATTTGGTGTCGTTGCAGTATTGAATGAAAAATGATAGTCTGTTATAGCACCAAAGATATCACTGCAATTAATTGTTATATTATGCGACCCTTTAGTTATATTTGATAAAAGTTGCGAGTGAAGTCCGCCATTTTCATAATAAACCAATGGTAATCTCTGCTTTGCTGGCACTTCAATTGTAAGCAACTGCGGAGCACTGATTGGTGTTTCGTATGTGTAAAAGCTACCATAGCTATCATAACCATGAGCAATGTTTATCTTCCCACTCGGTGTCCTCAATGTTATTCTTTTTTCTTCAGTTGTTGTATCCTGAATAAGTCTAACTTCTCCAGAAGAAGCTGTAATGTTCCACCTCATAACAGTTGGCAACAATGTTTCAACACTATCTCGTGCAAAACCATTTCTGCTTTCATCTGGAATTCTAAAAGTTACAAATATAACATCTGAAGTATCCTCGCCTATATTACCTGTTTCATTTGTAATATTTATTTCCATCCCATTCTTTGTTGTTATTGGTAGAGGCGATGTTAAACTTGAAGTAGGACCGCTAATAATCAATTTATTAGCGTCAAAATCGATGACAATTTTGAAGTCGTTAGTATCTATACCACCTACTGCATAAACTGTAAAATTCGAATTACTAAAATCTAATGCAGCAAGTTCTTTTAAAATAGAGCCCTCAGGACCTACTATAGATGTAGTTTTATTGCTATAAGATTTTTCAATAGTTGCTCCGCTTCCAAGATTTTTGAACTTAAGTACTGGGTTGTCATTTGTTACTTTGTCTGCACCTTTGTACTGCAATACATAAGTAGGTATTTCTCCTCTTTTGCGGGATGAATTAGAATCTGACAAAATAAAGTAGTCATCTTTGTTAATTGTTATATTTTCCTTGTTAATAAATGCTCTAGAGCCATCTAATTCTCCAAATCTTAAAGCTGTACCGCTCGGCACTTTTGCAATTGGCAAACTAACTTTATTACCATCGCCATCTAAGAACTCTAAGTAATATTGAGTTAGACCGTTTGTTCTTATTTTAACAGTTTCTATAGATTCATTTGTTAACCCTTTATATACAACATCCCAGTTTTGCGTGAACAAAACTTCTGGCTCTGCAGTTGTGCCTCCGGCTGATTTTATGGAATCTGATAATCTGCCACTAGTACCTACAAAAAAATTATCGTCAGCTGTCATGTTTACATGAATTCTGTTAATTTTAAAGATTACACCATCATCAGAACCTTCTATAGTAATCTTGGCGTTTTCAATTATATTGTTATTTACTTTAAGTGCATTCGTAGATTTAAAATCCTCAACATTATCATCACGGAGTTCGAGTTTCTGAGTTGTTGTTATTTCTTCGGCAAATATGGAAAATGTTGCCCTATGAACGCCACCAGCAAAATCTTGATATAATATGTCGTTAACTTCAATAACAAGATTATCTGTTAAATCTTGCGTCCAATTTATTTTTAATTTTTCTGTCGCTTGATTATTAACTATAAATTGTGCCTCATCAGAGTCAACAAAATTTAAGGTTATGCTATAATTTTTGTCGTTTATTGTATATGACTTTGTTTGTTTTTCTAACAACGTATCTTCAACAAAAAATGTATTCTTAAACAAAGCATCGGCAGTTTTATTCGCCAAAATTAGCCTTATGCCATTCCCATTAGGCGATATTCTTTTCGCTTCTATAATCTTATACTCTTTACCCAAAATTTTTAAGGTCACATTCTTAAAATCCTTTAAATTTAATCCTAATTGTGACGGATTACTATTATTATCATACACACCAGATTCAAGCGGAATTGGCTCAAATATAAGCAAATACCTTCCTATTTCTCTTCCTGCTTTAAAGTATAGCCAATCTGCAGAAGTGTCTGTGTCATCATCTTCTGTGTATAGTACATAACCACTATCCATGTTGTTTTCAGCTTGTACCCCTAACAAATACAAGTATTGATTGTATGGAGAAGTATTCTTGCTGTTTGTTATAGAATCTGATGCTAATCCTATCAAATTATTTCTGTCTATAAAAGTTGTTATGTTGCTTAATACCTCTCTGTTAATACCACCTGTAGCCAAGTCTTCACTTAACTCAAATCTTTTTGTTGATGTTTTTACTTTCCAATATCCAGCTGTGGAACCGCTAAACTCCTTGAAAGAATTCTTATCTAAGCTATAGCTACAATTAGCATAATTGCTTGTTGTTAATTTGATGACAATGGAATCTCCAGAGACTACTGAGCCATTAGTAAAAGGTGAGGATATTGTACTATTAGAATTTGATTTTTCTATACTTAGATTATAAATTTGGCTAGTTTCGTTAATTTCGTCTGATACTGTTATTTTTATTGTATAACTTCCGGCTGTATTTGGTATAAATGAAATCAAACCAGTTAATGAATTTATATTAAATAAGCTTGTATTGTCTGAAAATGTTAAATCATCGTTATCGGGGTCAACAGCAACTACGCCATATTTGTACACCACTCCTTCTATACCAGTTGCTACGGGCGTTGAGGTTATGCTTGGAGCTGGGTTAAACACAGTTAAATTCCATGATTGTATTGTTGTGTTGGTCCCATCAGTTACAATCGCTGTTATATTATAGAAACCTGCAGCTGTTGAATTCCCTGTAAATGTGAAATTTGCATTTGTAGCTTTTAAAGTAATATTTTGATACCATTTTATTGTTATTGTATCGTCACTGTCTAAATCGCTGTAAGTTATGTTAAAAGTTTGATTATTGGGTTCTGCAATTTCTATTGCAGTTTGATTAGGAGAAAAAGATGTAATGCTTACAGCTCTGTTTGTGTTGTTTACTGTCAAGTTCCAACTTCTATATGTAGTTGTAGCACCATCGTCTAAAGTAGCATTAATAATATAAAATCCTGATGCAGTGAAATTTCCTGTAAAATTAAATTCTGTTTTATTAATTCCACTTAAATGCAATGAATTGTTTAAATACCAATAAAATGTTACTGTATCATTTTCGCTGTCTGAAAAAATGATTGAGAAAGTTTGATTGTTTGTTTCAACAATATTTATGGATTCGTTATTTGGAGAAAATGCGCTTATATTTGGTGTTGTATTGTTTATTTGCAATACTCTTAAACTTGTGATGTTTAAATTTCCTGAAGAATCATTGCCATAAATTCTAAATGTTCTTACACCAATTTTCAGCGATGTAAGATTAACAAATAAGTTTAAGCTACTTATTGTCATAGAAACATTTGTGTTTGTGCCATTGTTTATTTCCAAAATTGCAGAAGATAAAACTTCATTAGACGAGGCATTTATGTAAACTGAAAAATCTGTTGAATTTAATGAAAGATTTGTGCCATTTGCTGGCGTTGGATTTACAAAAGTGATATTAGGAGCAACCAAATCATAAATTATAATTTCTCTTATTGAGCTAACCCCTTTATTCCCTGTTGAATCATTGCCCCATACTTTAAAGTTTATATTACCTGTAACCGAATTTAGATTTGTTTTGTTCTTGAACCAGTTCAATCCAAAGCCTTGCATCGTTTCATTAGTACCATTCCATTCTAACGTTGCATTAACTAAGACTTCATTGGAAGTTATATTAACAAAAATATAGCTTTCTGTTGAATTTACTGTAAAATTAGAGTTGTTAATTGGTGTTGGATTCACAAAGCTTATGTTTGGAGCAGTTACATCTAATGATAATACAGCAGCATAAATATTAATTCTTGAGAAAGTCAAGCCGCTTCCAGAATCTGAAATCTGCTTGCCTGTATCGTTAAGAGCATCTTGAATTTGAGCAGGTGTCAATATGATGTTTTGTTCTAATTTTCTATACTGTCTTAACAATGCAAAAGCAGCTGCAACATGCGGAGTTGCCATTGAAGTTCCGGAAAGAGTTAAAAATCCACTTGGATCACAGTTAATGCAACCGCTTCTCGGTACTGTGGACTTTATAGAGCTGCCTGGTGCAAGCAAATCCGTTATATTGTTTCTATTACTAAAGCTTGATATAGAATCTGATTTTGTTAAAGAGCCTACCGCAGTCGCATTTCTTATACATGCAGGAGATGCTATAGCTGTAGTACTCTCGCTATTTCCTGTAGCTACTACTACAGAAATATTTCTTGCGACTGCACTATCAATAGCAGTTTTAAATGCTGATTCAGAGCTTTCGTCATCACAATATGTTGTGAATGAGCCACCTCCTAAGCTCATACTGATAACAGAAATATTGTACTTTGAAGCGTTATTGACACACCAGTCAATGCCAGCAACAACATCGCTATCAGCACAATTTCCACCACTTGTGTCGTCACAAACCTTTATTGCAACTAATGTAGCATCTGGGGCTACTCCTCTAAATGTTTCATTTGCAGAAGCTATTATCCCTGAAACATGAGTGCCGTGCCCTTGGTCATCAATAGGATTGTTATCATTGTTTTTAAAATCATGCCCAGCTATAACTTTACTACAAGTCCCTGCAAGAAAAGTGTCACTTGTGCACCCACCTAAGCTAGGTTGTGTGTAATCAATTCCGCTATCAATTACACAAACAGATTCGCCTTTTCCAGTTATGTTTATCCCATTATAAATCAATCTCCAAACATTAGTGGCATTAACTTGCGGCACACTTGCATCTAGGACAAGACTCTTAGTTCCACTTTTTATTATTTTCAAAACCCTTGGGTTATTCCTTAACTTTTGATAACTAGATTTCTTCAATTTGCCAGCAAAACCATTGACTGTTGCATAAGTATTTGTTAATTCAAAATCGTAATCCTCATCAGCTTGCGTAGACAATTCCTTATCTTTTTTCTTTAATGTTAAATCTTTAAAAACAGACTCTTGCTGCTTGCTTATCATCATCTTTTTCATTTCAAAGTCATCTTTATAATCATAATTGGAAATGCCATACTCTTGCAACACATTATAGTCGTCGTAAAGAACAACAATAACTTTAACTTCCTCTTCATTTCCAAATAATTCTTCAATCTCTTTATGAATCTTGGATTGAACACCGATAGAATAAGCTAAAACAAAAATAATTAAAACCAATAAAACCAGCAAACCCTTTCTCATTTCAAGGAGGTATCAAAGTACATTATTTAAGGTTTTTCTCAGAACTCAATCTTCTTAAACCATTTCTTAACATCTTCCATTCTTATACCCATCAAAAATAAACCTGCTAGAATTAAAAGTACACCTTGTATTATAGGAAGAAAAAGTCCAACTATACCAATGCCTATTAAAGTTATCCCAGCCATGTTTTTTAATATTTTCACATACATTTTATGTAGTTATGCTAATAGTTGAAACATCTTTTCTATCAAATAATGAACTTCCAATTCCTTTACCAACAAAAAATGACTGCTTGCTTAACACTTTACTCAAAATGTCAAATATAGTCTTTTCTTTCTCGTATTCAACAACATCTGCTTTTATTCTTTCTTTTTTCTCGATGTACGCAATAACCTCATCTTTGCCACCAAGCTCATCAACCAAGCCAAGCTCTTTTGCTTGCGCTCCTAAATAAAACAAGCCATTTGCTATCTTATCAACATCTTTTTTGTTCAAATTCCTATTTTTAGCAACTTCACTAACAAAGTAATCTCTTATAGAATCCAAATCTTGCTGGAATATTTCTTTCTCTTCTTCTGTCATCTCTTTGAATGGACTTCCTATATCTTTATATTTGCCAGAAACAAGCCTGCGATAAGAGACATTGTACCTTTCTAACAAGCCAGGAAATTCCAAGTAAGAAGCAATAACTCCAATTGAGCCAGATATTGAAACCCTATTAGCAACAATATGGTCAGCAGCAGAAGCAACCCAATAAGCACCAGAAGTGCCAATTTCTCTTATCCAAGCTACTGTTGTTTTATTTGTTTTCCTAACAGCATTTGCTATTTCCTCAGATGCAACTGCTGAGCCACCTGGGCTGTTTATTTCCAAAATTATTGCCTTTATGCTAGGATTTGCATCAGCTTTCTCAATAAGCTCAACAGCATCTTGAGAGTTAGTTACACTCTCAAATAAAAACTCAGAATCTTCAGCACCAACAATAACGCCTTCTATCTGAATCAAAGCAACATTTCCACTTAATGATTCAAAATCAACACCAACAAATAGGGAAAGTATGCCAACCGCTATAAAGCCAAGTATGCTAAGCAGAAATAAAACAAATACTGCATAGCCCCATCTGAAGCTTGGTTCAGCGGCTTTCATTTTATTCTTCACCCTCTTTCTTAAAAGCCTGAAATATGTCTTTTCTTCCTTGCTTTAAGTTGTCAAGTATCTGGTCTTTAGCCATTTCCAAAAAACCTATTGCTTCTTGAGGTGTAACATTTTGCGTTTTCATTGATGTTTGTATGTTATTTGACATTACATCAACCCTTAATAAAAATATTTTTTGCTGTTCTTGCATTTAAACCACCTAAAATATTTTATTATTCAAAGCTATACTTCTCAATAACTTTTGTTTTGCTTAATACTTCGCTTAATCTTTGATTTGTTTTATTAAAAAACATAAATAAAGGATCAATTAACCATAATAAAACAAATGGAAATATCGGAATAAACACAAGATTTCTTACTAGTAATTGCCATGTGTTTAAAGTTTTTGTGTCACTTACAACATAAATTTTCATCAACATTTTCCCAATTGTTTGTCCAATCTTTCTCTCCAGCATTATAAAATATAAAATTATTAAAATTGACATTATAAAAGAGACTGAGGTTAAAAAGCTTGTATAATCAGTGCTGCTGCTTAAAAATTTGTATGTTTCTGAAAAAGAATAATCTTTTGGAATAATTCCTTTAAATAAGCCTCTGAATGGAAATAAGACAAATAGGTTCAATATCGCCATGTCTATAAAAAAAGCAGCAATTCTTTTCCAAATCAAAGCAGGCCCAATAAATGTCTTTTCCTTAGGCAAGTTCAATCGTTTCATTCGTTTTTGTGAAATAAGAAGTGTATATAAAAATTTGGGTTTTATAGAAAACTATATAAACAATCCTCAATTCAAATCGCTAAATGGGCAAGAAGAAAGAAGAGCAGCAAAAACAAGAAAAAATACAGCAGGAGATTTCTAGAATTCATCTTCCAAATGGTAGAGAAACTTTTGGTGTTATTGAGCAAAGACTTGGTGGCTCTAGAATGCGAGTTAGATGCTTAGACGGCAAAACTAGAGTTTGCAGAATTCCAGGCAGATTGACAAGAAAGCTTTGGGTTAGGGAAAGCGACATTGTAATTGTTGAGCCATGGGAATACTCTGGAGATGAGAAAGGTGACATTGTGTATAAATACACACCAACACAAATAGTTTTTCTAAAGAAAAAAGGCTATTTAAAGCAACTAGAGGAGTTTGAAGAGTTCTAAGTCATCACTCCTTAATGGAAATCTTTAAATAATTTAATAGAAAACCTTTTTCTGATGGAAACCCACAAAAATCAAGGATTTTTGGGGCCCAGAAAATCTGAAAGATTTTCTCGGGAACCAAGCTTAAGCTTTTTTGTAATGAACTTTATCTTGCTTTTTGCAGTTATAAGCTTTGTTCTTATTGTTTTTGATTTGCATAGGTTTGCATTTGTGTTTGAGTTTATGCTACTGCTAGTTTTTATTTCTCTTTTTGCTTTTGCAATGTTTATAATTCATCATAATAAAAAATGGGGCTGGACTTTATTAGGAGCAGCTTTAATCCTTTTACTGGTAAATACATTTTTTATTTTCTTACTTACTAGAAGATTTGAAACTGCACATCTCACAACAGTGCTTTTTTCTTTAGCTGGATTAGCTATCACTTTCATTAATCTTAAAAGTGCAACTAAAGAGCCTGAAAGCTTAGTCGAAGAATTTGAAAAAGCAAAAGATTATTATCCTTATATCGACAAGATGGAGCCAGAGCTTAAGGAAATTTACGAACCTAAAATAAAAAGAACATTCACACCAGGCAAATTCATTGCAAGCAAAAAAGCAAACAAGTTTCATATTGCAAAATGCGACTGGGCAAAGAGAATAAGCAAGGAAAACCAGCTATGGTTTAATTCTGAGGACGAAGCAAAAGCCCAAGGATTTGAAGCTGATAAATGCGTTAGCTAGTTATTTCTTCCACAATAAAACTATCAATAAAATAACACTGATTGATACAGCACTATCCGCTAAATTAAACACTGGCCAAATTCTGAAGTCAATAAAATCTGTAACAACTCCATAAAAAACCCTGTCAATTAAATTACCAATTGTTCCCCCTAACAATAAGCCAATAGCAAACAGTAGCGCTTTTTCATTTTCTTTAATTTTATTTAAATAATAAAAAATTAATATAATAACAATTATAGAGAATAAAATAAAAAAAACATTAAGCCCCTTAAACAATCCAAAAGCAGAGCCTGTATTAGTTATGTAGGTTAAATGCAAAATATTTTTTATTATTGGAATTGATTGGTTTAACTGAAAATTTTGTTTAATCAAGAATTTAGTTATTTGATCTAAAAATACAATAAATAGTGCAGTAGAAAATATAATAATATTTTTTTTATTCATCAAATAAATCTAAAAAATCAATATATAAAAACTTTTTCAATAATACCTCCTTCTTCTTGTATCTTCCTGCTCACCTCTTGCAATCGCCTCTATGTTTGCCAATCGCTGGTTTATGCTTTCCATAGTAGCTCTTAAGGCATCCAGTTTACTAGATATCACCTCAAGATTTTTGGATGCAATAAAGTTGTCATTAGTATTGTAAGAGGGTTGTTGTTGGAAAGAGGGTGCTGGCTGAAAACCTTGCTGCGGCTGCTGGAATGAGGGATATTTTTGCCATGATTGCTGTGGCTGAGGTGCTGGCTCTAAGCCCATTCCTAAATCAGGGGAAGGGCCTGCTCCTAAGTCTAAGCCCAAATCCTTATCCAAGCCAAGATCCTTGCCTAAATCTTCTAGCTCATCTTTTTTCTTCCAGAATGCAAGCTTGCTAAAGAAAGCCATCTATTCACCTCTTTTATTGACTTTTATTTAGATATATTTAAACATTTTGATTAAACACCTTTCAGCACAAAATAAAGCACAGCAAGAACGAACAAAGTTGAAATGATAAAAAACAGCATCATAAAAAATTTTTCAAACAATTTATGCAGAATAATCATTATAATAAAATAAACAACTACAGCTCCTATTACTATTTGCAATATTGGCAATGCCATATTAGTTTAATTATTATTTTTAGTATAAATATTTTTGTAATAATTGCAAT
>CAZSIU010000006.1:0-21071 GCA_964607225.1 uncultured Methanosarcinales archaeon
CTTCTGTAATAGAGCCTGTTGCTGGAAAAATTTCTGGCCATAGTATGCCTTGAAAAGCAACAATTGTGCTGTAGAGCCAAGCAGCGCTTGTGCCAATAGCAATCAAGCTGTCCATATTGGCTTGCTTAGCCTTGATGGCATCAATTGTACCTTTATAGAATCTAAAGCCACCTATGAACTGCACAGGAGTTGCTAATAAAAAAAGCCATATATAATTTGGTATACTAAAAAATGAAATTCTGTAAATGTATTCAAAGATTGCTGTCAATAAACCTAAGCTTAAGCTAAAAATCGTCAAGTACTTTAAATTTCTTTTTTCTTTCTCTGGTTTTAGAAAAGCATCCAAGCAATTGCTGCTACAGAAATAGTATGTTGTTTTATCTTGAACTGCTTTAAACTTTGCTTTATTCTCATCAACATACATCCCACAAATTGTATCTTTAGCCATATTTGTTTTGGAGTGTGATTTCCGATATTTATTTGTTCTTATTTAGATTATAAAGCATATACAATCCTAATAAAAATAAAGGAAAACTGAGCAACTGTCCCATTGTAAAATAATTAAAAATAAAACCAATTTGCTCGTCTGGGGCTCTGAAAAACTCAACAATTGTTCTGAATAACCCATATAAAGTTACAAAACTCCAAAACAAAAATCCTTTTGGCAATTTTCTGTCTTTGATAAACCATAAAATAGCAAAAATTGTTAAATTCTTGATAGAAGCATAAATTTGTGAAGGATGTCTGCAGCCACTTGGCAAATTTTCAATAAACTGGTTTTTGGAATAATCTATACACCATTGTATATTTGTTATTCTGCCGTAAAGCTCAGCATTCATAAAGTTGCCTAATCTGCCTAAAGCCAATGCCAATGCAACTGGAATAACTGCTATATCAGCTAAGTCATAAAATTCAATTTTTTTCTTTTTGCAGAATAAATAACCAGCAATTATTGCTCCAAGCAATCCACCATGAAAACTTAAGCCACCATGCCAAATAGCAATCATTTCAAATGGATTTGTAATGTAGAATGGCAAATTATAAAATAATACATAAATCAACCTTGCACCTAAAACAATACCAATTATTTCATAAACTAAAAAATCTACAACATCATCTTTAGTTATTTTTAATTCTTTTCTCTTTGCAAGATAATAAATCAAAAAATAAGCAATTACAAAGCCTAAAGCATAAAACAAACCATAATATCTAATCTGAAAAGGTCCAATTTCAAACAAAATAGGGTTTATATTGTGATAAAACATTTTTTATTTAAATTTTTGATTTTTATTATTCAATTTTTGTTCTTGTATTGTTTTTATTTGATGTGAAATTGATGTTAAATTTAATGTTTTAATATTTGACATAACGCATTATTATTCTACCATTAATCTTTATTTCAACAATATTTTTATTTACTTTCCCTTACTATATCATAGAATGAAATCCTATTTATCAATATTATCAAATAAAATACCAAATCAAAAATAATTATGGATACTTGCCTAAAATATGAATAAGTAGTTAAATATAAGTTATAGTTTTTAGACGCAAGGATCCTTATTAAATACCCACTACCTAAAAATAAAAGCCATAGTAATAAAGCAAACAAAATCATTATCAAAATTGTTTCTCTGTAAACTTTCATTTTTGTGAATGTAATTCTAAAGCTTTTTTTAATTGAGTCTTTTATAGAGTTACCTTCATAAAATAAAGAATGTGATGTATTTATTATTACATATAAAAATAAAAAATATGGAATTGCCAAAAAAATAAAAACAAATGGTCTGTATTGTGCTTTAATGATTGCCAACAAGAAATTAGCCAAAATAAGTATTGCAAAAAATGTTCCTGCAATTATAATGTTTAATGAATAAAATTGTGCTAGTCTTTTGAATGAAAATTCTGTTTGTTCAAATAAAGATTTAATATAATCTAATATAATATATTTAAAAAATGAATATGCAAATAATATTATTAAATAATAAATTAATGAAAAACCAATAAAAACAAAAGCAGATATCAATGTTGTAGGTAAAGCTAAGCTTTGTGCAAAATAATTAAACAAATTATATAAACCTAAAACAGAAACTAAAAAAAGTACATCAAACAAAATCATCAAGCCAGTTTTATTAGGATTAGATTTTGCAAGATGGAAGCTTTTGATGAAGAGAGATTCCATCTTTACAATGTTTTTTAATTTCATCTAAAAAAATAAAATATAGTAGTATATAAAGGTTTTATTTTTTGTATTTTGTGACTCTAACAGTTTTGCCTTTTTCTATTTTTTTAGTTAATATTTCTTCACATTCTTTTTCAAGTTTTTTTATGAAATCAACCGGCACCTCTACTTTTAAATCTTCCTCCAATTCCAGCAAAAATTGATATAGATTCAGCGGGATTACATCCCCAACTAACTTCATTTGATTAATTGATTCTTCAAACAAAATACCCCAATTAACATTTGTATTTCTAATTATATTTGCAGCATCCAACCTGTCGCCTGCCCTGTCTGTTGCGCATTTAAGTATTATTATGTCTTCTGGAGACGCAACGTTGACAATTAAATTGCCGTATTCATACACAATATTTGACCTCTCCATCATACCATCACTGAATTTTAGGTTTATTATAATTCTGCTGAACAAATCAAACCTATTTTGCTCGCGCTGCAATAATATCGGCACATTTCTTTTATTTATATAAAGTATTTTTGGGTTTCTTTCAGCATAGCCAAGATTTTTCATGAATTTCAGGATGTAACTCCTGTCATTCTCGTTCAATAGAACAATATCAATGTCTTTAGTTGCATCTTTTAATTTGTAATAGAGCATTGCTGAACCACCTATCACAAAGCACTTTATTTTTCTTTTGAGATTGGTCCCTATTAAATTGAAAGTATCTTCCTGCTCTTTTAAGTCAGTCATTCTTTGTACCTCGTTAAGTCAGCCTTATTAAATGGAACATAAACATTCCATCTTTTGCCTATATCTATAAAATCTTTTGATTTGGCATGCTTTATAATAAATTGTTTTCTTGTTTTTGTTTTTAATAAACTTTTTCTTGTTCTTTCGTCCATTTTTCGTGTTTTCATATAGCTTCTTGCAACATCATATAATGCACCTACTTCTTTCATTACATCATATTTTTTAGCAAAATAATGCAGTTTTTTCCAATCTTTGACAAAATTAAATAAGCCTAAGGAAGCAAGTGTAAGTCTAAATTCTCTTTGCTTAATTGCCATCGGTATGGCTTCTTCAATAGTTAGTTTTCTATCCATTACCTTATGCTTAAAAGGTTCAAAAAGCTTTACTTTTGAGTATTTGTTTATTATGTCGTAAAGTCCTAAATGTTCTTTGCCTGCTAACCTTAATGGGCTTATTGTGTAAAGCCTAGGTTTTTTGCCTCCTCCACTAGTTTCAACAAAGCCTTCTTTTCTTAACAAGCTCAAAATCTTTATTGCTGTGGATTTTTTTACACCAAGATTTTTTCTTACCATCCCCAACGTGTTTAATCCTTCAAGCTTTTTCGCCAGTTCTATGGATTTCATATATAGAGTAATGCATAAGAACTAATATTTAAAGTTTTCTATTTTATGCCAGATTTCTGCTATTCTATTTAACAAATTTATAATTTAGTTTAAAAATAACTCTGTTATTTTATAAAAAATCGAAAAAAAATACAAAGATACTAACCGCAAACCTAATTGTTATAGGTGGAACTAGGATTAATGGCTGCGATGTTTTAAAGGTGCCTTTTGTGTATTTGTGAATAGGATTTTTGAAGCTTTTAATGAATAATAATTCTTTTTTGATTTCGTCTAGAAAAATAAAATATGGTGGTGTATAAAGGTTTTATTTTCTATCAAAAAATTTTAGAAATTATCCTTTTGACCTAAGTTCACTTGTTATAACACTTTTAGTTGTATATTTTATAGGTTTCTGTATTATGATCCTGATTATAAATCAATTAAACCCCCCTTTTCTGTGCATATCCACCTATACTCTCCTTTAAATACCTCCCTATATTCAGCCTTTGCCAATTTTCTAATATTAGCTTCAATAAGTGCTTGTGTACCATCATACCTCCCACCTTCAAACCATTTGTAAATTTCACCAGGACCTATGACTGTATCAATTGCTGGTACGGCAATTCCATTTTTTTCGTCAATTGTTAATACTATTAACCCCCAGAGGTTATTACTTAAGTCTATAATAGGTATTGCATTGACTCTCTGATAATTCTGTCTTAACCATGACTGAAGAGCCAGTAATCTTGCTAATGGGTGTCTTCTGCCTTGTGGTGCAATTTCTCTAAGTATGCTAAAGCCAATTTCTTCTAAGTTTGGAGTTGTTGGTGGAAGTGGTTGATGTGGTGTAGAAGTAGGTGGTTTAATTATCCGATGCTTTGCTCTTAATTCTTCAACAATTCTTCTAAGTTCTTCAACAACATTTACATTTGGTTTAAAAGGTTCAAAGGATTGTTTAAAATTTTGTTCAGATAAAGTATCAGTTGCCAGTTCATAGTTATTTATTTTAATTGGAGAATAAAATGCTGTAAAAAAGATAGCTTGCGCCCTATTCCAAATGCGACTATTTATTGCAAAATGACGTAGTCTATCCACTTCTTCCAATCTTTCATTTCTTAATGCTGTAAATAAATCATTAAAAAAGGTTATTAAAGCCTCTGGTGGAGGTTGTTGAGGAGCTACTATCTTAGGTGTTGGCGGAGTGTAAACATGAGGATGCTCAGGTGGAACTGGTGCTGTTGTAGGCGTCCCTGCAGGTGGCGCAGGAGGAACTACTCCACTAACATAAACCCTAATGCTTTTCATATCTCTTCTTTCATAAACCCTTTCAGCAATACTTATACATCTAAATGTTATAACATAGGTTCCAGATGCAGTAATTCCAATTTCATCAAATGTCCATCTTACTTCATCGTGTTTCTTCTCAACTGGTTTTATCTCGCCTCTTCTTTGTTTGTCAACATAACATGCAACCCTAAATGGTCCAATTCCTTCTTGTATTCTTGTATGTACAGAATGTGGAACATTAAGCATAATTCCAGGTTGTCTTTTTGCTTCCGGTGTCACATCAATCCATTGCTCATTAACTCTTTTATCAATTTTTAATTCCTGAAGCTGCATCATTGAAACCCTTTCGCTCTTTAATGCATTCAGCAAACCACGTAGATGTTGCAATAATATAAGCTGTTGAAGAAGATTCTTAAACAAGCCAGGCTCTTGTTTGGTACCCATAAACATATTCCTTTCATCTTTGAAAACCTTCACCAATCTGGCGCCTTGCTTATCCTTAATGTCATGCCATCTTGTTGCCCATCCTTTCTTTAGCCATTTTTCTAATTCTTTTACATCAGAATAAAGTTTAATTTTTCTTTCAATTTCTTCTTCTTCTTTAGTCCAAACGTAATATCTTACAATCTGCCTTTTTATTTTAGCTAATAACCCATCTCCATTCTTCAATCCCTTAAATGATTCATCTAATTTTGCAAAAATTTTCCCATAGAAATCAGGAATGCCTCTTGGAACAGTTAACTCTGGAGCAATTTCTTTGTCCTTTACAAGTCTTGCAGTATATTCATTTTCAATATGTTTTTGTAAATTTTTGATATACCAGTACCAAATGAATACTTTGCCGTACCATTCCTTTTGGGTTTTTATTGAAGTAATCTCTATTAGTCTTCCACTAAACTTTTCTCTTTCCCAGTTGCCAAGAGGAAGTGCACTTCTTCCAATTAAGTCATCTTCAATACCCATAAGCTCAAGAAGGTCTTTCTCAAGTTCCCTTTCTATTTTCAATATTTCAGTAACCTCAGCGTGTTCTGACATTAACTTTTGATTAGCTTCGTGCTGCGGGTCAAGATAGAACGCGTCATCATAAATTTTTTTATGGTACAAATCAATGAATCCTTGGACTGTTTGTCTTCTTTTTTCTTTTTCTTTTATGATTGTTCTTATCTTTTTGAGAACTGCAATTTTCTTATTTATATATTCAGTTATTTCTCTTATTAAGTCGTCAATTGTCTCTTCTACTACTGGTATTTCCTCAGGTGCTCTTTCCTCTGGTGGTGCTCTTGGTCCTCTCTTCAACCAACCTTTTCTATGTGCAAAAATACCTCCACCCAAAGCAAGCGCTAAAAGTAACGGAAGCAAAACCCACCACCAAGAAGCACCTGTCCCAAAAATTCCTCCTTTTCTCGGAGCTTCAGCAGTTGGTGTTGTTATCGGCGGCAAAGTTGTCAAACTTGGAGCAGTTGGAGCTGATGGTGCTCCAAACAAATCTCTTAAAGCAGGAGGAACTCCTGGAGCACCAGGCAATTCTGGAAACTTAATGGCAGCAATGCTTCTACCAAGTGATTTGAAAAATCCTTCAGCATCAGGAGCTGTCAAAGCATCAAACAATCCTTGTATTAACCCTATTGTCAATAAAGTCAACAATAACGCAAGAACAAAGCGCCAGAACTTGTTTTTGATTCCTTTCAATAGCCACCAATACAATATGAACAATAAAGTATACAAAAACCAGTGTAAATAAGGCAGTAATGCAGTTG
Source organism: uncultured Methanosarcinales archaeon (assembly GCA_964607225.1). Taxonomy (GTDB): domain Archaea; phylum Nanobdellota; class Nanobdellia; order Woesearchaeales; family GW2011-AR4. Next base: position 6,574 of record CAZSIU010000006.1, read on the forward strand.
CTGAAAATCCTCCCAACACCATTAAGAATGCAGTCATCAAGCCAAGCAAAATTACAATAACTTGTTCTGGTCTTTTAACCTCTTTGAATGCATACCTTGCACCCATCATGTAGATTGCTATAAACAATAGTGAAAAGAAGAAAAAGTCAATGGCTTTTGCATAAGGCTTGTATTGCTCACCTGTAAAGAAATCATTAATTTGTACTAAGCCGCCTCTAAAAGCATCTGTGAATGGCTTTGCATAAGTTACAGTAGAAAATATTATGATTAAGACTAATAACAAAATTACAGCATTTATTCTTTTTTTATTTATCGTTTTCATCTTAAAATATTGAAATACAATTTTTTATTATCTCTACAACTTTGTCTTCTCCAAACAAAACAATTCCTTTTCTTAGTAACTGAAGCACTTGTGGATCTTTTTTTCTAAGCAAAGCAATAACCTCATCTTCTGTTTTCGTAATAACATCAACATTTGGAATTGAAATATCAAGAACTGTAATGCTATCGGTTATGAGCAGCAAAGTTTTCTTGTCAAAAATAGCAGCCTTTGCTTGTTTAAGTTGCTCAATATCTAATTCAACTTTTTCTTCAGAATAAAGCAAAACAATAGCTGCTAGATGCTCTGCAATTTTATTTTCAAAATTAATTGAATAAAACAACCCAGTTCCAAGCTTTTGCCCAACAACAATGTTTTGTTTTTCAAGTTTCTTTAGAATGTTAAAAACTCCAGCTGGACTGAAGTTAAGCCTTTGGGCAATATTCCTTATAGTAAGCTTTTCAGCGAAGTTTCTAACTAAGAAATTAATTACGCTAAATTCATTGTCTGATAAAGATAGCATGTTTATTTTTTATGTATATTAATCTATTATTTTTAATTATATATACTATTTTTAAATCTTTCTATTTTTATTTTTAAGTTGAATAGTTAATTTTTAGAAATATTTATTTATTATTTATAATTATATATACTTTTATTTAGAATGAATGTTTGAATTTAATTAAATTACTAATCGATTCGTTTAAAATCAAAATATTTAAATACTTGTGTCTATACTTAGTCTATACAATGCAGATAAAAAAATTAGCAATAAAGGAGCAGCTTGTTAAGACCGTTGTAAAATCTGGCAATGGAGGAGCAGTTTGGGTGCCAAAGAACTGGCTAGGCCAAGAAGTAATAGTGATACTCCCAGATAAACCTAGTCTAAGCATTAAAGAGAAGATTGTGCATTTGCTTGAACCTTATTTGAAAGATATTATTGCAGTGTTCATCTATGGTTCATATGCAAGACATGAAGAAACAAAAGAATCCGATGTTGATGTTATGGTTATCACAAAAGATAAAGCCATGCCAATAGAAGTTAAAGAGCCAAATTTTGAAATAACCACCTTTCAATTGAATGACTTAAAAAAAGCCATTGAAAAACAACCAGTTATGTATTATCAAATTATACAAGAAGCTGAGCCATTAATTAATGCTTATGTTTTAGATGAGTTAAAAAATATTAAAATTGATAATGAAAATTTTAAACCATACATCAATGAAACAAAAGAGCATATAGAAAGCAACAAAGAACTTACAGAACTTGATAGATTAGATAATGTATATGTTAAATCTTATTCTATATTTTATTCGATAATATTAAGATTACGAGGATTGTTTATTATAAAATGTATATTAAACAAAGAAAAATTTTCAAATAAATTATTTAAAGAATGGTTAATACAGAATGAAATAATAAGTCAAGAATTTGAGCAATGTTATTCAGCCTACAGTGCAGTTAAAAATAATAAAAACACAAATATAAAGATTAAAATTTCTGTTGCAGAGAAATTTTTAAATATTCTGGAAATAGAGGTAAATATAGTTGAGGAGAAATTATATGGTAAACAGGAAAAAGAGGTTGCAAAAAGGGATTGAATCGCTTGAAAAACAGATTAAGCTGCACGAAGAGAAGCTTAATAAAGCTGAGGAAGAAGATAAAATAGAACTTGCAGAATATTATAAGAAAGAGATAAACGCCAAGAGAAGAGATTTGGAGGAAAAGAAAAGACTGTTAGAAAAGGGAGAGTAAATATTATTTATATTCGTCGTTATTATTGTTAACAATGCAGAGTAATATTTAAAGGGAAAGGTTGGGAGTGGCATTTTTAACTCTATTGACTTATAATCTCTCTAAATGGATTTTTTATGAACTTGCCTAAAAGTCACACACTCTATCTATGCCATTTCTGATATATTTTAGCTTTATTACTTACTGATATCATACATTTCCTTATATTCTTCTGCAGTATGCTCGGGTTTAAGTGGTTTGTTAACTTCGTCTATAATACTTCTCCAATCATAGATATTTTGTATCATTGATTTTCCCCAAAACATATCCCATGGCCTTGTGCCATAATCGAAACCGCCTTTTGTACCAATTTCATTTAACACAGCAATTGCTTGGTCAAATTTCCTCATATCGCGTGTTATTTTTTCTATAATATACATTGATACACCTCTTGAAGATATGTGTGGTTCGTTATTTTTACCTGCCATAGTTCCTTCTGGAGTATCGTAATAATATTTTCTGCCTGCGTGTTTCCAAGGAGGTGTACCTTCCTCTCCTTTTCTTAAGAATCTTAAATCAAAAGCTGGGTTTTTATCTGTTGACTTTATCTTAACTTTAATTTTACTACCTTCTCCTGTTGGCGTGTTAAGCTTTATTTCAGCTTCTGACTGTTTTTGTATTTCATCTTCATTTTTTATGTCCCACAAATTCCAAATCGATTTATTGTTGGCTTGGACATAATCCATTATAGTGATAGTAAAAGGATGATAACGACCATCTCTGAGATCGTCCCTGTAAGTATCGTGGAATGCATTAATATAGTTAACAGTCTCCATAAGATCAAGGTCCTTAATGAATTGTGAAGGAACCCTTCTCTGTGAACCTTTAGCCTCAGGATGTTTATCAATCATAACAATCCCATCGTCATCAACTTCTAATGTATAACCATACTCATCAAGGCCATGTCCCAGCTCATTTTCTTTTATTACCCATCCATATTTTGGATCAGAGAGTCTTTCTTTTACTACGCCGCTTTCAGCTCCTTCACCATACAAAACAGGTTGTATGATCTTAAAAGTATTATAATATAAAACATCTTGTCTTCTGAAACGTTTTGCATATAATTTGTCATATAAACCTTTTCTTAGTAAACTGCTTTCAACAGCTTTTTTAACAAAACCATAATAATTTCTTTCTATTTGTGCATAAACATTAAGGCTGGATGGTCTAGCACCCCGTTCAGAACCACAGTAGCTTAATAATATATCAGAAATCATTGCGGTGTAAACACCTTTTATATAACTTATTCTCTCCTTTATTGCAGCTTGTTCAGCTTCTGTCTTTGCACTTGCCAGAGCACTCTCTTGTGCATCATCACAAATCTTTTTTATCAAATCCACATATCTTTTGCTGTAATCCCCAGCATTATTATAACCAAAAGGACTGATAGTTACTATCCAATTTCTTTTCATACCAGCAATAGGATATCTAACTTTAATTTTTGGTGGTACAGCATATTTGTATGGTTTACCTTTAACTACAATGTCAATCATTTCGTCTTTTCCTCCTTGTAATCCTAATTGGTATAGTTCATATTCCCACTTGCCTGTAGTGGGGTCGATGTAAATCATTGAGGTTGCATAAACACCTTCAATTTCTTTTCTTAACATCTCAAAGAAATCCCAGTTTGCTTCTACTGTACTAACTGCATTAGAGCGGCTTTCCATTATGCTTAATAGATTCTTTTCTTTTAGCCTTTTAACAGGTTGTATTTCCAGTAAATCCTGACCTTCGTATAATTCATATTGTAATTCTTGTCCAGTAACTTCTTTTGCTACTCTCTCTACCCCAATGATTTTTAGAAAAGTAGTACCAATATTCTTTAACCTTTGTCTCCATTTGCCGGGTCCTTTTTTTTCAGGTTGCTGTGGTTCTGCCATAATCTTCCCTCCTTACTTCCTCATTAGTTATATTTTGAACTAAAAATCCTAACTCTGTTAAAATGAACCTATCAAGGTCACTATACGCTTTTTCAGCTACTTCCAGATTTTTGTTTAAATCATCCAATTTCCTTAGAGTATCTTTTCTAGTAAAAATATTACCCATAGAACGCAAATTATAACTAGCTCCTGCTGTTGCTCTGAATGCTTTATCTAAGTCATAAAGTAGTGCAATGCCTCTCACTGGGTCTATTAAAGCTCTTTCTAAATCTGGTCCTATTACTTGCATACTATGTTGAACGAACTGCCCCTCATTTTTAACCAATGCCTTTGCATTTTTTAATCGTAATAAAATCTCTGGCATTACCCCTTTATGTATAATTCTAATTTTTGCTTCAACAAAATCATGTAATGCATCTACACATCTATTGCTGATTGCATCAAAATCTTTTCTTAATTTCCCTAATTTTTTTCTCATTTTTTCTCTAAACTTTGTAGCTTCTTTAATTATATTCTCAGCTGAATTTTTTTCCAGGTTTATTAATGACTTTATTGCATCTTTTAATTCATCTACCTCAGGCTTAGCCATACTTCTTAATTCATTTATTCTTAAGTTGAATATTCTTTCTATTTCTCTTATAAAAGGACCAATAACATTTGTTTTTCTATATTGAACTGAACTTATTTCCGCTATCTTTGCGTCTATATCTTGAAGCCATCTTTCTGGATATTCCCTTATTTCCTTTTTTTCTACGAATAATTCTGAAGCTATTTTTGGATTACCAAATTCTCTAACAAATTTATCTGCTATTCTCTTCACATTATTATAAACTTCTTCAAATTGAGTCCAGTCTCCGGTTTGATACGTTTGAATTTTTTCTTTTAATCTTCTTAAATATAATAATTGCAAATTATATCTAGTTAGCTGCAAATATGCAGGATTTGATTTTATCATTTGTTCTAATTTTTCATCTTTAAAATATGTAAATAAACCTAGATATTGTTCACCTCTTCCATATAAGAAAGAACTAATTTTTGCAGTAAAAAATTGTATGTCCTCTGTAATAGCTTCTTTATTATTCCAGAAACTAATTTCATTGTGATATTTTATTAGATAATCCAATTCTTCGTTTGTCAGAGCCGCAATTGTTTCTCTAATGTGATTTCCAATTGCTACGTTTCTTATACTGTTGATTGCGTTTTGTAATTCTTTTGAGTGTGGTGATGTTTTCAAATATCCAATAATATAATCTTTTTCTGGATATGTTGTTATGTTTATATAAAGAGCTATTAATTTGTTGAAATTATCTTCATTGCCAAATTCTGTCTCAGTCCTTTTTAATTCACGTAATAGATTTGCCGCTAGCTCACCTTCAAAAAGTTGAATTTGGTTCTTTTTCGCTCTTAGACTTCTTAAAAATAACAGAAAATTATGATTAGTATTTTCCCAATTATCTCTAATAAATCTTATAAGAACTATATTTGGATCTTTTGCTAAAAATTCTTTATCATCGCTTATAATCTTAGAAATTGTAATTCTTCTTGCATCAATTTTAGCTAACTCAGAAAGCCTATTACCAAAAACTTGCTCCAAAATAGCTTCCACACGTTTGAGGTTACTTACAATTAATTCTTCATCATTCATTTTTTCTCCTCTTTACCTAATAGTGTAGTGAATGGTAGGTCTTCACGAGAAGTATCCCAAACCCAATAGCTGAGATATTTATCAGCAATTTCATTATCCTTTGCCCTCAATCTTACAATTTCTGTGATAAATCTGGACAGACCTATTGTTGAAAGTGTGGGGTAAGGATTCTTTAATTCTGGAAGAGTGTCCCAGTAGTTTCTCCTGCCCCAGTAAACCCATTTACCAGAAATCTTAAGGGCTTCAAGATCAAATGCTGCATAATTTTGTCTTCTATCTGGCTTGGTTCTACCAGCATTATCAAAGTTGAGTGACCTTTCATTTACAATTTTTGTATAATCAATGTGTGACCTGCTGAAAGGATGGAACGTTCCCAACCTTAAGTCTTCAATAAAGAAATCCCATTCTGCTAGCATCTTTGGAAATATATAACTAAATGTGGCAAGTTCTGGAGTTTCACCTGGGAAGTCTTCGATATCTTCAATTTTTACTCTTCTTATGTAAGATAAGTTTTTATGGTCAATCTCAATCTTATGAATATCTTCTAAAATAAACCCCTTTACATCAACTTCATGTCTTATATTTCCCTCTGTTAAGGTTCCTACAAAACCAAGTTTGTATTTGTTGGGAATAGTCTTAATTATTTCTTTTCGTACTTCTTCACTCTCAAGTTCAAATAAAGCCTCTTCTCTAATCTCTTTTTCACGTCTTTGGAGTTCTTCTGCAACTTTCTTTTCAATTTCACTATTTTTTGCTTCAACTGCTCTTCTTATGCCACGCTTGATAACATTTTCTGTTATTTTTTGTTTTTCAGTATAGTTTAGCTTCTCTTTATACCTATCATATTGATTGCGAATTACTGGTTCAATTTTTGCCCACATTTCATCGTAGTAATCTTTGTATAATTTTCCCTGTAACTCTCGTGTTTTCTGCCTAATTATATTATTTAGATAGTATTCTCTAATTTGGCTAATAACTCTATTTTTTTCTTCTTCATACGATTTATCCCTCTCTTTTGGCGATACATCCCACTTTACTGGGTCACCCTTATCGGTGTCGTATGACCATTTCTCAAATAAAGCATTTTCATTAGCAAATCTGTAAGCATGTTTATATACACCATAAAGGGTCAATAGATCAAGTATTTTTATTTTCAAACTCCTTAACCTATGAATAAGTCCAAACCTTTTTGTATTTGTTACAAATTGCCCATATGCACCTGCCATTAGATTTAATTGTTCATTGAATTTAGTAATAATGTTGCCAAGGTAGTTATCTCTAGTTTCTGGTGTGACTGATACTGTTAGATCTGCTTCAAGATCTTTCTTAAGCATATCAAAAAATAAGGATATCAGCTGTCTGTTATTAGACCAGCCATAAGACTTCTCAACTAAATCTTCACCACCAAATCTGTACTTATCCAATGAATTCCTCATCCTATCATATGTTTTTGATGCTGTCTCGAAATGTGCTTCAACCCCTTTAGCTTGGTTTACAGCTTCAACAACTTTAGCGCGCTTACCAAAATAGGTATGTAGTCTTGTTTGGTAATTCATAAGTATCATTAATTCAGCTCTAAGGTCTTTGAATACAAAAGGAAGTTGTCCTTCTAGGTATGGGTCTTTAGCTGTCCATCTTTTCAAAAGCCATTTTATAATAGGATTTGGTGATTTTCTCATTGAGCGAAGTATTGGAACTAAACCATATTTTTTCAACCAATTTCGCATACGACTTACTCTTTTGTTTCCCCTCCCAATAATAAACCCAAAAAGTAAAATTGGTAGTCCTATTATCAACAATGCCCCAATCCCCATCTTAAATATCCAGCCAAACCATCCTGTGCCAGCTGGCCGAGCTGCTGCTCCTGTTGGTCCAACTTGGATTAATCCCATAGCCCAAAGAGGTGTTCCAACTATCCAAGCTAACCAACCTTGATATTCGGTTCCATAAGTCATTGCAGCAGAAGCCCAGCCAACTAAGAATGCTGCAAGTAACCAATTAGTGCTTTTGCCTTTGACGTCAGGTGCAGTTCCTTGAAGAGCTCTTGCTAAAACTATTGTAAAAATTGCTTCTCCAAGCAAAACAATACTTGCAAAGCTTATGCCAGCTCTTGCAACGCTTGAGCCAATTAAAATTGCCAAAGCGTAATTAACTTTATCTGTACCACCTGCACCAGTCGGTAATAAATATCCCTTAAAGAAAAATGACAATAAAAATGTAACAGCCAAAAACGCCCATAATCTGTAATCCGGAGGTGCAGGGTTAAGTATTCCTTGTGCTCCAAACAAATAGTCAATCAATTGTTTAACTACAGATTGGTGCCATATCCATTGATTGCCAATTTGAACTGCAAAAATGGCAGCTACTAAAAATATTAATATCCCAAGTCCACCCTTTCCTTCTGGTGAACCACCAAGTCTTTTATTGATGTCCAAAAAGCCCGATAGGAAGTACAAAGCAACCCCTATTATGATAGAATTAACTAAAACATAAATACTAAAAAATCTCGCAAATACAGGATGATTCCATATATAACCTTGGCTTCCAAAGAACCATCCAATCAATAATGAGCCAACAATAATCGCAACCCATACTGCAGTTTGTTCTTTTGTATTTTTATCCTTAATCAAAAATGTCTGCAACACAAACAAAATAACTCCAACAATTAGCGAATTAATTAATATAAAGAATATAGGGCCTTCAAAAAATGTTTGAGCATAAGCTATTGGAATTGAAATTACAATTATTAAAAACAATACAATGCTCCACAATAATTTGTTTTTATTCATATTTCCTTCATAATATCCTCCAAGATTTTATCGTCAGGAATATCATCAAACTCATAACCATGAGAAGTCAACTTAACCCATAAGCGCAAAACATTATCGGCAAAATAGAATTTGTTATCTTTTTTGTAAATAATATCAACTTCCATCAATCTTTCAAGAATGCTTTTTGTTACAGGAGCACTTCTATAGATTCTTTTTGCAATCTCACTTAATCTAAGCTCTTCATTTGCAACAACTTTTAAAATTGTTTTAAGCAGAGTTTGTCCTCTTGCTCTGTTGTAATAATAATTTAAAGAATCATTGCAGTAATTATAAATTGAATTATTTTTTTGCAGTAGTTCAATCAAAAATGCCTTTTTAACATCTTTAACTTCATTGTATTTTCTAGAAATAAGAATTGTTACAAATGGATGCCCATTGCTTAATGCAAAGAGTTCATCTATTGTTTTTTGTTCAGCTTTATCAATTATTGTTTTAATTAATTCTGTTGCTTCATTTTTATCTAAATTTTTAATTTCATAGCATTCAAATTTTTTCAATAAAGCTAAGCTTTGCTTGATTGCAGAGCTTGTTGTAATATAACTTACATTAGTAGAATCAAAATTGATAATTGATAAAACATCTTTAATTTGAGAGAAATTGTTTAAGTCAAGCAGATTTTCAAAATTGTCAAGAACAATTAGGAATTTTTTATTGCTTTCTTTGCCTAAAGTTTCTGTGAACTTAAAGGCACTATCAACAAGCAATTTTTGATCTGGCTTTATTTTTAGTAATTCATTCTCAACAGTTTTTATCAAAGAAAATGTATTTTTGCTTTTCAGCTCATTTTCAAGTTTTAATAAATGTTCTAATAATAAAAATTTTTTATATTCCTTTAATGGCTTTTTAAATAAATGAAAAATAATGTTGCCAATAAACTCTATTGAGAAATTTTCTGGGTTTAAGCTTATTCTTTCTAAATCAATGTAAACTGGAACAATATCTTTAATATTTTTAATATGCTCTTTTACAATAGAAGTTTTGCCAGATTTTCTAGATCCAAGCAATGCAATGTTCTTTGCAACACTTTTCTTTAAAGAATTTGTATTTTTATCTAATAAATCCATGTAGTAATTTCTCCTAACAATTACCTCTTTTCTCAAGCTTATCTCCTATACCATTTGGAATATATACTTCTAATATAACAATATTGCGATTTATATAATTATACTATTTCGTATATAATTTTTAAATTAATATTCCAATCTGAATAGAAGTAATATTTAAAGATTTTGATTTCAATATTTATACTTATTGGTATATATATTTTTTGGTATAGAATTACTTAGCGCTTAAAAACTCCACATTTTCAAGATTCTCAAACTTTATGTCTCCTGTCAAGAATTTTATGTTTAAGTTTTTCGAAATTATATAACCAAGACAATCAGCATATGACAAATCAAATTTTTTGTTCTTTAACCTAAATTCAGATGCATCAATAATCCAATCAAACTTTAAGTCGATGCATAATTCTTTTAATGTTTCAAAAAATGGTGTGATAATATCTGTTTCGTATTCTTTTCTTAAGTTATAAAATAATTCGAATAAATGAAGATATGTTGTTACTACATTGTAATTCTTGTAAGGTTCATATTTAGGGTTGCCTTTAAATATTTCTAATAAAGCATAAGTGTCGAAAAAATACTTCATTTTTTCGGACCTCTTCCTAATTTGTTCGTTTAGTGGTGTCGAAGAAGAATTTTGTTTCATCTACATATCCCATATTTTTCTGCTTTCATCTTTCATTTTTTGTGCATCTATTTTTGTGTCTTTTAGCATGCCAAATAGCTCACTCAAATTGGTTTTCTTTTTCCTGACGTTAACTATCACTTCTTCACCTTCTTTTATTTTCTCTTTATCAATAATCTCCTTTGGTATGGTTATACCTAGCGAGTTTCCCCATCTTCTTGGTTTACATACGACTTCCATTGTCATCACCTAATTAAATTAAAATATAATTATATGAAAATATAACTAATATATTAAACTTTCTGTTTAAAATTTGTAACTACTACAAAATAATTACAATAGAAAAATTTATAAATGGTAGCATTTTATACTACTTAGTAGTACTTACAACGTTGGGGTACATATGGCTAAAAAAAATTTAGAAAGTATAGTAAATAGTGAAACTAGTCAAAGTAGTGGGATTTCTACTAAAAAATATCTTGGTTGGAAGCTTGCAGGACACGGACTTGGTGCTGTTTTTTCTATTGGAGGTGCATATCTGCTTGAGCAGATCTTGGGTTATGGAAGAGCTGTAACTTCTGCAGTTTCACAAGTTAAAGACTACATTGGTGACCAAGTTGGCTTTAATGCAGCTCGATATTACAGTGAAAGAAAAAAGAGAATCTATCAAGGTTTGGCTGGCATTGGAAGATATATCTCTCATTCTGTTGGCTATGCACTGCGCCACACACCAGGAGCTTTACTTGGAATGGGTATTGCTGGAATTGCAACTTATGGAATTTCTACACTTTTCCAATTACCAGTATATTTAGCGATAGCAGTTCCGAGAGCGGCTGAAATTGCTACTGAAATTGCTGCGAGTACCTTCTTTACAAAACAATACAGGCAGCGCCTAGCACAACTTTCACCACAGCCGGCTTACACAAAATGAAAACTAAACTAAGCATCACTCTGGACGAAGAAATTGTCCAAGAAATAGTCAAAGCTCTTTCTACTGGCAAGTTCAGGAATAAAAGCCATGTTGTAGAGTACGCTGTGAAGAAACTTCTTGAGGTGGAAAATGGCAGATAACCAACTACAATCAGAACAGAAACCTCAAGAAAAGAATGAGGAGAAACCAAAACAACCAACTACTTTAGAAAGTGCAGTAAATGAATCATGGCACGCAACTAAAGCATCAACAAATTCATTAGTTGGCACAGGTGCTATTGCCGGTGCAACTGCTTTATTTGGATTAGATGGTTTAGTAACAGCAGCCTCATTCCCTATTGGTGGAAGAATTGTTAAAAAAGCATCTGGTAAAGAATTTACAACCGGAAATTTTAGAGATGAGGCAATTGCAGGCGCTTTATTCACACCACCGCTTTGGTATGGTATCGAAGCAATCAAACAAGTTCCAAAAGCATTCAGATTAGACGATATAGTTACAGCTAATATTCTTGGAACTTCAGTTTCAATAAGTCCACTTGTTGCAGGACTAACATTTGGAGTTTTAACACCAGCATTGACTGCTTTGTATTATCCATTGCAATATGTAATTCAAAATAAGACATTTAAGGGCATTGGCAAAGACTTTAAAGAGAATTATTTGAAAGGTTTAATTAGGGCATCACCTTTAACTGCATTGACATCAGCAGCTGTTGGTGCTGCATATGCAACACCTTTTTTAGCACCTTACTTATTCCCTGCAGTTGCAGTCGCAAATATATTGTATAGGGTCTTGTTATCACCAGAAAAACTTGAATACAAAAGATTATTTTATCCATCAACATACTTGCCAAACTTCCTAAATCCATTTTATTTATTGAGCGGCGCAACAACTGCAACATATAAAGCTGGTAAAGGATTATTTGAAGCAGCTAGTGCTATTGGAAGCACATTATATGAAAAAATAAAAAATTTCTTCAAGGCAGCAACAGCACCATCACCAACTCCTCAACCAAAGCCAGCTTAAATTAAAATAGCCTCTTTAAATTCTTTAAAATGAGGATCTCCAGTTAAGATTTTACTTTAATTCTTGGAGATTCTAGGTTTTAATTTTTTTAGGTTTTTATTTGCAATTGTTAATTTATCTATACAAGAATCTAACTCATCTTCTTTACTAAAAGATCTCATACCTTTAAATATACCAAAACCACTCTTTTTTCATCTATGATTTCTACCTTTTATTGTTGTTTTCATAATTTCAAATGGTGAAATTGAACAAAATATTAAGTATCTATTTTTTAAAAACATTCAGGATGAATTACTTTAGCTAATTGCTCTAACCCAATAACAAGTCTTGGTCCTGGCCTATTAAGCCAAGAATCATCAAAAACATAAACTCTGTCATTTTTGACTGCGCTTAAATTTTCCCAGCCTTTTCTTTTTGTAATCCATTCTTTTGGAACTTTATCTTTCATTCCACAAATTGAAATAACTATTATTTCAGGATCATAGTCTTGAATTTGACTTGTTGTGACTTCTTTGCTATGCACTCCAGCTTTTATCAAGCCATAATCTCCACCTGCCATCTTTACTAATGTTGGTACCCAATTGCCAGAAACTGTTGGAGGTTTATGCCATTCCTCAACATAAACCCTTGGCTTATTTTTTATTTTATTTTGTACTTGATTGAATTTTGTTTTCATTGAATTTATTAATTCTAGTGCTTCATCTTCTTTTCCAATTAATTTTCCAATTTTTAAAATACTATCAAAAACACCTTTCAAAGTTGTTGGCATAACAGCAACAATATTCATCTTATTTTTCTTATATCTGTCAGTAATTTTGTTTTGTACAAATGTAGAGGTCAACAATAAATCTGGATTGTAACTTTTAACCAAATCATCATTTATATCAAGCCATCCTCCAATTCTTGGCTTTTTTCTTGCCTCTTCAGGAAAGTCGCAGTAGCGAGTAACAGCAACTAATCTGTCATCTGCATTTAAACTGTAAAGAATTTCTGTGTTGCTTGGGGCTAATGAAATAATTCTTTGGTACATTTTTTACAATGTATAGGCGAGGCGGTAGATGCTTGCGAGTTCACGAGCAAGCTCGCGAACAACTTAGTGCCGCTGAGCACTAACATACGCCGTAGGCGGATTGATATTATCTCATTATTAGTTTATTTAATGTTTTTATTAATGTCAGAAATCGCAATCGATTTCTGAGCATTCCCAAAAACAGAGACATGCGAGTGAGCGAAGCGAACTCGCTCACATTCCTCTGGTTTTTGATAATGTAACTTTAATGTATTATTTTATGTTTTTTATTTCTTTCTTATCGCAATAAATAAAATTAATCTTTAAAAACAAAAAACTTCACCCCCAAATGTCTGTTTTGATTTGCTCTTTCTTTACATCTAAGCTTTCAAGCATCTCTACAATGTTATGCACAAATTCTTTTGGTCCGCATAAAAAGTAAAGGCTTACTTCAATGTTCTCTATATTTTGTTTTAGCAAATCCAAGTCAATTCTTCCTATTTTACCTTTCCAATTATGCTCCGAATTTGGCCTTGTTACTGTAACAATATATTCAAAATTATTATTTTCATTCTTTATTTTTTCTAGCTCATCTTTGTAAATTATATCATTTGGAGTTTTTACACTGTAAATAAATTTTATTTTATTGCTTAATTTTTTATCGTTACAGTACCTTATAATACCAATTATTGGAGTTATGCCTGTGCCGCCTGCAATTAATAGCAAATTATTTTTCATCTTTTCATTGAAATAGAATTTTCCATAAGGACCTTTAAATCTTAACAAATCACCTTCTTTCATTGTAAATAATTTTGTAGTAAAAGGTCCAACTTTGTCAAACCCAATCTCTAGATAGCCTTTGTTTAATGGCGATGAGGCTATCGAATATGCTCTTGATGTTTTGATTTCTGGGTCATTGACAAATGAAACCATAAAGAATTGTCCAGGGTAAAAGTTGATATCCACATTGCTTGGCAGCTCTACCCTAAAGACCTTTACAAATGCAGTTTCATCTATTATTTTTGATATTTTAAGTACACATTCTTGGATTTGTTGTGCTTGTTGCATTTATTCGCTTAACGCTTTTATTATTTCTCTGCAAAATGCAGGCAAATCATCTGGCTTTCTTGATGTAATAATGTTGCCATCAACCATAACTTCTTGGTCAAAATATTGAGCGCCTGCATTAATAACATCATCTTTAATTGCATTGACACAAGTTACTTTTTTACCTTTTAATATTCCTGCACTAACTAAAACCCAAGGTCCATGGCAGATAGCTGCAACAACTTTACCAGATTTATACATTTCTTTTACAAAATTGAGAACTTCTTTGTACCTTCTTAATTTGTCAGGAGCATAGCCACCAGGCACAATAA
>CAZSIU010000007.1:0-16705 GCA_964607225.1 uncultured Methanosarcinales archaeon
ATAATTTTTCATAATAATCACAATTGTTAAAATCTATTTCACATACTTCCCCTTAGCTTTCTCCATTATCCAGCTCGTCAAAACCCTTGTCTCATACTCATCAGGAGTATGGATGCTTTCATGAATATCAACCATCCTTGCTGTTTTGCCTGTCAAATCTGCTCTGCGAGCCATGAAGTTTTCTCCTAGATAAGTAAAGCCAAGAACACCGCCCATAATAGATTCTGGTAGTATATTAAGCCACTTCAGAGGCACTCTATTAGTCATGTTTTCTTTGCTTTCGATATGCTGTTGCAAATAATTTTTTAATTGCTGCTTATATGTTATTATTAATCTTTCTTCAGAATAATTGTCTTCGTAAGAAATTTTAATGCTATATGGGATAACTTTATCTTTCAGTTCTTTTTTATTTATTATCTCAGCATCATAAATCTCTTTTTCGTTCTTTTTTATTGATATTTTTAATTTGTCTTCCTGCTGATTTTCTTCGTATTTTATTGAAATTGAATAATTACTTGATTTTTCAGTCAATTGTGAGCGAGTTCGCAACGAGCTCACTCGCATTCGACTATTCTTTTGTCGTCTTAAATTCAATGAATAAAACAAATTGTTTGGATTTCGACCAATATTTTTGTTAATTTTAACATTTTCATTTAAATTTTTTAATAATAAATCTTCTAGTTCTTTTACATCTTTAAAATCAATTTTTGGCTTTTGGTTGACTATATTTTCAAGATTATTTGTTTTTTGATTTTGTTGTTTTATTTTTTTATCTATAAAAGGGACTACATAACTAAATAATGTTGACAATAACTCAAATTCAATTCTTTTAATAAAATCATTTCCATTAAACTTTTTAGCTTGATTCACTTGCTTTATTAAAGATTTTAATAGCTTCCTCCATTAGTTTTTCTGCTTCTTCTTTTTTATCAGAATCGCTTATTACTCTAAAAATGTTTGCCTCTGTCTTTGAGGCTCTGAACCACACAAAAGAGTTTTTGCCTGTTATAACTTTTAATCCGCCCTTTATGCCGCCAGTTTCTCTAATTTCAAAGCCCTTTTTTGAATAATAGTTTTTTAAGTATTTTTTTATTGAATTATGCTTTGCATTGTCAAACTCTATCTTTCTCCTTAAAGTATAATATTTCGGCAGTTGAGAAATTATATTATCTAATTTCTTTTCTTTTTTTGCAACAATTGACAAAACCATTAATAAAGTTAGAATTCCATCTCTGCACTTTGATGGCGGAATTATTGCTCCACCACTTGAACCTTCTCCACCAACAATTGCTTTTGCCCTATACATCTCCACAACTACATTTATTTCACCAACTTCTACTTCTTTTATTTTTGCACCATATTTTTGAACAACATCTCTAACTATATTAGAAGTTGCATCATTTGCAACAACAATCTGATTTTTAGGATTATTGGAATTTGATAATATTTCATCAACAACCAAAGCAAGGATATAATTTCCAGATAATAATTGTCCATTACTAAGTAATATCTCAACCCTATCGGCATCGCAATCAAAGCCAGCTGCAAAATCTGCTTTATTCTCATCAATAATGTTTTTTAAGTATATTAACGAATCTTCTGTTGGTTCAACTGCTCTGTTGAATTGCCCATAAGTCATATTAACCCCTATAACATTTATACCAATCCGCTCCAAAATTTTTTTTGCAATTACTGCAGTACCTCCATTTGGATCAAGAATAATTTTTTGTTTTGAATTTTTTATTTTTTCAATATTTTCTCTGCCAATTATGTTTAAAACAAATTCGGTATATTTTTGCACTGCTTCTGTATTCTTCTCAAAAATTTTTCTGTCGTGAATTTTGTGGAAATCTTTAAATGAACCAATTCTGAAATTTTGAATAACTTGATTCATTTCTTTTTCATTCAAAACAGCACCATCATTTGCTAAAAACTTAAAACCATTCCAATAAGGCTCATTATGCGAAGCTGTAATTATAATGCCGCCATCTGCATTAAAATACCTGACAGCAAATTCAATTGCTGGTGTAGGCGCAATCCCAACATCAATAAAACTAAAATCAAGAATGCTCATTATTGTATCTGATATTTTTACACCAGAAGTCCTTGTGTCTGTACCAATAACAATAATGGGATTATTCTTCTTTGTTTTATTTCTCAAATAAGAAAGATAAGCCCAAGCATACTTTACTGCTACATCATCTGTTAAATCCTTATTGTAAACGCCTCTTATGCCTGAAAATGATTCAATCAAAGCCATGCTATTGTTTGCTAACAAACTGTATTTATATTTTTATCTTATTTTCAATATTGAAATGAAAGTATTGCTCTTAATAGTTAAAATCAAAATCTTTTTATAATTCGAGAAACAAATGAGTAAATATGGATGACGAGAGTGTTAAGCTTGGCGGGAATATAGAGCTTACTGGGTTTAGGGACATAGACAGCTCTTCTATGATTGTTTTGAAGAAAATCATTGGCAACCACGCAAGGAGAATTTCTGAGATGTCTGAGAAAATGGAGAATTTGCATGTCACCCTTAAGCCAATACATCAAAGGGAAAAAGGCGAGAAATATGAAGTGCATGCAAAGCTTCTTGACAATGGGAAGGTTTATGCAGCCGAATCAGTTGACAGAAACTTATTTGTTGCAGTTGATGATGTATTGAAGAAGATGGTTAGTGAACTAGATTAAGCTTTTATTCACTTATTTCTTCGTAAAAATTCATTTATACGCCCATTTTGAGCCCCCTCTATCCGCTCCGCTACTAAACTTATCGATGATTTTCCTTTTCAGCATACAAAGCCTCAAAGGATTGCGGATTTTACACACTAAAATCCTAAAAAAATTCCAACAACAACAATGGATTCGAATACGGTCATTTGTTCGCAAACTCGCAAATGCCCTATTCCGAAAGGAAATTTCAGAACTCCTTAACTGAAATTTCCTCTCCAGTCAATTCTCATCCTTGTTGGCGGAATTGTTTAAATCTTCTGATAAGCTACGGGTTTAATTACGTGTTTTTTGAGAAATCTATTTTAGGGTCGGCTCAGAAATTAACGATTCAGGTTTACTTTCCTAAGTTCCAATACACCGGTGACTTCAAGATCTTCTAAAGGCCATTTTAACACTCCATTATCAATGTAATAATCTTCATCTGTATTTGGAACAACCCAATGGCCCCCACCTGAAGAACGCTGTATCCAATATATTGAAGAACGACCATCATGTGCTAGAGACCCAGTATGATGTCTTACATAGTCTGCTGACATTTCTTCTCGTAATGCTGTTAGAGTCGCATCTTTTTTATCACCAAAAATTTCTTCTGTACACATTCCTTCCAAATCTTTACTTCCAAGATGTAAAATACCTTCATATTGTCCATTGGTTAGCTCTCTAACAACCCTAGTAGCTACTCCAACATGCATTATACCGTCTTTTCCTACAAGTTTATGTGTTGGGTAAGTTTCATAAACTTTTTTAGCCGTATTTACATCTCCCAACGAAACTAGCAAATTAGCTAATGCAGCACTATAACATCCCAGAGCCGTATCTGGGGAATAATAACCGTTCAAAGGAATGCTCTTCATATTTATAATAATGTCATGGTTATATTTAAAGATTTCTATTTTGTCACTACTTAAGAGTTGCTTACTTATTCTTAGCCAACCCTACTTTTACTCTACTCTCAAAAAACATTAATTCTAAACCAAAATTTTAGCTTTTTGTTCTTCGCATAATCCCTATGAATTAAACAAACTTTTTGATTTCTGGCACACTTTAAGAACTCGCAAGCAGTGAGAAATTGACTTCAACCGGAATATCAAGTTTAATATCTTTAAGGTCTTTAGATCGTTTTTTAAAACCAAGAATACCAATACTTTTTACCTCTTCTGTTTTTTCATCTATCCTAAGGAAAACCCCTTGTCCTAACTCTGAAGCATAACATTTCGATGGCTTTCCAACTGAGATTTCCAAAAAATCCCCTTCCTCGTCATAATAAACTTTCATAGGACCTTTCATTTTATATTCCTCACAAAGTAAGCTGTGATTATAAAGCCATGCTCATTTAAATACTTAACGATTACAAGCAGGTATTTTGCCGATTCTCTTTCCTTGAAATACTTGTAATAGTATTTGACATTCTCGTCATATTCGTAAGTAGTAATTTTAACATGATTTTTTAGTGTCTCTTTTATATCTTCAAGTATATGTAACGATCTTCTACCAAAAAAGTCCAATAAGCCACTAAATATTTCTCCTCAATCGCTTGAATAACATTTTTTTGACCGAATATTGTCAAAAAATGTTTAGAATCCATAAAATAAGCTCAAATAATGGCATTTAACAATTTTTAGAGCTAATATTGAGTTTTAAGAGATTTTCTAGCATTTTTCAGCCTTTTCCACTCAGTTTTCTGAACTTTATTTATCATTCCATATTTGTATAGCTTTACGCTTTTCAAAAATCCGATGTCTTCAACATAATACTCTGGGTCGGAAAGGAAATAACATACCGTGTAGCCTTTTTGCTCTAGAAAATTTACTATTCTTCTATAAGCCTCAGGCAAACAATCATGCGCACCTTCCTCTTTTTTTCTGTCAATCCTTATAGAACTTGCAAGTTCTTTAAGGTCTTTCTCTATTTCTTCCTTCTCTTTTGTAGTTGCCAAAATAGTGCTTTGAAATTCGCCTTCATACCATCTATATTGCAACTTAAATAAGTGCAGAATTTTGTCTTCCATTTTCATCACCTCAAATAGAGCCTTAACAAGCTCTTGTCAAGAATTCGTTTTAATGGAGAAAGTGACTGTAGTATTTATATTTTACGCAAGGACTTTTTTTCTAGCACGAATTAACTTAAATTTTTTAGTCTTAAGTTAGATAGTTATCGTTAAATTCCTAGAATCAATCAAAGTTCCATTTTTGGCGCTGGCGTTAACATTGAACGTTCCAGTTGAAGTAAAGTTATAATCTATATAAACAAACATTTCTTCGTTAGGCTGCAGAGTAGTTGTTATTGTGCTGTTGATAACATTGCTGTTTTTAGTGTCAAAAATCCACGACACATTGGTTAAATTAGTGTTCAGGAAATTCTTGATTATAACTTCAAATATTCTTTCAGTTGCATTTGCGTAAACAACAGATAAGTTATTTACTTCAATGTCTTCAATTTCAATTGCAAGGCTTTCTGAATCAGAATAAGTTCCGTCTGTTGCAGAAGCTATTGCAGTGTAGTCTCCAGTAGTTGGATAGGCATATTCTACAAACACAAATATGCTTTCATTCGGCTTTAAGCCGAACAATTCATTAGCAAAAATATTTTCGGGACCCGTATTCAAGCTCCAGTTTATGTTGGTTAGATTTACAGTCCCTGTATTATTTACGCTAAATCCGAATACCATTAAAGTTGAGTTTTGGTGCAAAACTGAGAAGTCATAAACATTTATGTTTGTTTGATTTATGACGGTAACATTCCATTGCATGCTCACATTTACAGTTCCGTCTGATACATTTAAAGTAACGTTATGGGTTCCAAGTTCGTTAGTTGTTGGAGAGTACACCCACCCTTGCTCTGTGCTTTTCCCAATCCAATCAAGTTTCCAACTGTATGATAAAGCATCTCCATCAACATCGCTTGAAGTATGGTTGAATGTTAAATTAGAACCAGCGACTATTGAAGGCTTTAGATTTAATGGCACGTAACTATCAATTGTTGGCGGGTCATTCACAGGAGTAACATTCAATGTTACATTATTGCTTGACATAGTTATATTCAATGCATCTATGGCGGTGAAAATTACATATCTTACGCCATTAAAGTTTAAATCGGATGTAAAGTTCACAATTCCCGTATTATTGTTTATTGAAATTGTTATATTGGTTACAGAGGTAAAGTTATATTTTAATTGGTCACCATCAATATCCGAAAAGTATTGTGTCAAATTTAAAGAGAGATTGGTTACATCTTCTGGCCATTTCCATTGTGGGATTACGCCTGTAAAAGTTGGTGCATCATTTACTGGCGTTACATTCAAAGTTACGTTGTTGCTACTCGCTGTCGATCCAGAAGGGTCTTTTGCAATGAATACAACATAATCTATGCCAGTCCAATTAGCATTAGGGGTCAAATTTACAATTCCGGTGTTGTTGTTAATATGTACTATAAGGTTTGTTGTGCCTGTTGAAGTATAGTTTAATGCATCACCATCTATATCATAAAAGTATGTGCTTATGTTTAGTGAGTTATTTGATATATCCTCAGGCCATGTCATGTTTGGGATTTGCTTACTTGAGTTAAATGTAGGAGCATCGTTAACTGGATTAACTGTAGCTAGAATAGTGTCATTTGCAGTCAATCCTGAAGTATCATTGACTGTAAACTTAATGTTTTCAGAACCTGACCAATTAGCCAAAGCAGTGAAATTGGCTATTTTTGTTGTTTGGTTTATTGTTACAATTACATTGACATTATTGGAAGCTGTCCAAGTTAAAGCACTGTCAGGATCTTCTGCATCACTTACATAATTGCTTAGGTTTAGGCTGTCATTATAAGCGTCTTCATTAAAGGTTATGTCTGGAATTGCTGTTATTACAGGGGCAGTGCTTATGTTGACAATAAAGGTTTTCATGTCTGAGAGACTACCATTTGACGCATTTGCCTTTGTATTAAAGCTTCCAGTGCTGCTAAAATTATACTCTAAATAAACGAATGCGCTCTCACCTGCAGCTAAAGAGCTTATGTTTATCGTGCTGTTAATTATGTAACTGTTATTTGTATCAAACCACCATTGGACGTTTGTTATTGCACCGCTACCATTGTTTGTGATGACAAATTCGAATATTCTAATGGTTTCATTGCTGTATATTTCTGTTAGGGAATCTATTTTAAGTGAAGGTGACGCTAGCACAGTAATTATCTGATGGCTTTGATTTATATTATTGCTTGTGTCATTAACAATGACAGTGAAATTAATAACCCCTCCTGCTGCTAACGAAATTGTATAGTTCTGCGAGCACTGATCATTTGTGCCTGTAACTGTCTTGTTAATTAATTGTTTTGCACCATTCGGCAGGCTCTGATTATCAATAAACTGGCAGAAACTTAACCCAATATCGTCACTAACATTTGCAGTCATATTGACACGATTCCCTTGCAGGAAGTCTGATGGCAAGTTATTTAGTGAGGCATTTATTCTTGGTTTAATTGTGTCTGGTGAGGTGATATTAAAATAAGAATAACCACTTTGTCCTACACCACCATCTAAATTTTTTCCTACTATTGTTACATTATGCTTTCCAGCTACTAAGGAATTTAAAGTTGTGTTTGTTGCAACATTATTTTGTAGATTATACTTGAATATTTTGTTGTTAGTATTCCCGCTTATTACAATTGAACTGCCATTGAAGGCTATACCAGTAACGGTGGTATCTTGCCCACCAACTGAAAAATTAAATCCAGTATAATTACCTGAACCACTATATCCATAAATTCTGTCTGTTATCGAATCAACAATATAAAAAGAAACCCCATCCCAAATAATTCCTTCTGGATCTGTCTGTTCATTAGCTACAGAAAAATTAAATCCAGTATAAGTTCCAGAAATATCATATTCATAAACTCTGTTTGTAGAATCGCCTGTAATCAAAAATTTATTACCCCTCCTAGTAACACCTGTTGGGTTGGTGTCTTGGTTAGTTACAGAAAAATTGAAGCCAGTATATACTCCTGTTAGATCGTATTCATATACTTTGTCTGTTGCCAATCCCACTACATAAAACCTACTACCATTCCAAGTTATTCCCTGAGGCGATATTTCCTGATTTCCAACAAAAAAATTAAAACCAGTATATGTTCCGCTTGAATCGTATTCATAAATTGCTTCATTAGTAATTCCAACTACATAAAAATAATTTCCTTTAACTGTAACATCTTGTGGTGATGAATCTTGTGCGCCAACAGAGAAGCTAAATCCGCTGTAGGAGTAATTAAATTGGCAAATACTTTGATTGTAAAATCCATCATCTAATCTGAAGTAACATGTTGCCAAAGTTTCGTTGCTTGTCCAGTCCAAATTAACAGAGTTTGTTGCATAAGTTCCACCATCAGTTGGAGTTATAATGCTTATTAAAGGTATATCTCCACTAGCTTCTTCTGGCGATGACACACCAATAGTAATTACGTCGTCATCTACTCCCCCGTTATCTGAATCTATGCTAACATTAATTCTTTTACCACCGCTGGTTGTGGCATTCAAAACCCATGTTATTGAGCGGCTATCACTTTCGTAAATATCGCCTAGATTAAGAGCAACAAATCCGCTTGAATAGTTTGCAATTGTACCATCCTTTCTAGTTGTATTCATTGATACCACATCTAAACCATTCGGTAAATTTATTTTTGTATAAACTCCAGATGCAACATAAGAACTAGGGCTTGCTGTTGCTGTCACTTTAAACTGCTCCCCTACAATAACAGAAGTATCATTTGCTGATATTGTTACAGTTGTTGTTGGAGTTGGATCACCTCTAATAACCATATAAGCGGCTCTTACAGGCTGAGGGTCTAGAGGAGCTTGTACTGAAAATGGATAAAACTTCAATGCATACAAACCAGCAGCTGGGTTTTCCACCGTAACATTCTCTTTATTATCAATAGCTGAATTGGAAAAATATTCCCCACTACCACAAGAAGCTTCGTTTCCATCTTTATCTACAATTAAATCTACATCATTTAAAACTACAGCGCCTGATCCTGGAGCTGATGCAGGTTCATGCCAAACAAGAGTAACCACTAATCTACTTGCTCCAGATGGGACAGTAATGTTACCACCACAACAACCAGTCGAAGTTACATTACATGCAATAGTGCCCCAATACCACCCGTTAGTATTATTTCTATTGTAGTGTGATAGATAAGCGTCAACTTTTCCCATGCCATAAGTATTTCCATTATTAGATGGATTGCCGCCGTGAGCTAATGCGGTGGCTGTTAGCAAAGCTTTTACCCTTGCTGCCTTTTGTTGATCATTTTTAAAGTCAGAGTAATGTTGTAAGAGTGTAGCAATTAAGCCTGAGACGTGAGGGGCAGCCCAACTTGTACCACAAGTAGGGGTATTTGGAGGAGGACCATAACTATTGTTGTTTTGGTAGTTAGTTGAATCAATATTACAGCCAGGAGCTACAACATCTGGTTTATATCGTCCTTCCCCCGTGGGTCCCCGACTACTACCCTCACCTACACCATCCCATATGTTATCAGTGTTTGTTCCAAAATCAGTTACAGCACCAACAGTTATAGCATTTTTAGCTACACCTGGAATACCTATAGTATAAGTGACGCCAACGTTCCCAGCTGATACTATATAAATCTCATTATCATTATACACTTTATTATCGAGTTTAGCACTAGTTTGATCTGAACCATTGAATGCTACATCAGTGTGATTACCAAGACTTACACTTACGATTTCGGTAGTTGGACTACTAGCCATCCAATCCATAGCACTTCTTAGGTTTACTTCTTCATAAGTAGAATCACTCTGTACTATTTTAGCTATTGAGATATTAGTGACACCGTTAGCAACTCCTTTATATTTTGAATTGGCTGTCCCTCTACCTAGCAATATTCCTGCAACATAAGTTCCATGACCTGTGGTGTCTGTATAAGGGTCAGAACCAACATAATCTATCCCATAAGTTGCAACTGGTAAATCATCATGGTCACTTTCGTATCCCGAATCAATAGTTCCAACTGAAATACCATTTCCATTGTAAGAGCTTCTAATATAGTCTGCACCTATTGCTGGAGTACTTTCATCAAGCATTGTTTTTCCTTTCCTATTTTTCTCGATAAAAATAATAAAGTCTAATTTTATAATTTCTTTCAGAATTTCTGGAGTTGTAATAATTCGATAACTTTTTAGTTCTGAATCGTAATCTATAATCGCAGCGCCATTTTGTTCTAATATTTCCCCAAAGTGTCCAGAATTATTGTATACAGATACACTTTTACCGCCAATCTCTTTCAAAACTTGTGTTGCATTATCTTTTTCAAATAAAAAGACAGAGACATCAACTAAGTCTTTCGAACGATTTTGATTTAAGATTATTTCATCGTTATTAACTTCAAGAAATTCAAAAAGGTGCGAATCTAATTTTTGTTTGAGAGTTGAATAGCCAATCCATCTTACAAAAGCTATATTATTTAGAGCATCAATCCTATCAAAAGGTATTTTAGCTGTGTAAGTATGGGCTGAATGAAAGTTTAGTAATTCTATACCAGCCTCTTTTACATTTTGTAATTTTTCTTTTGTTATTCTTCCATTAATCATAATAAATCCATAAGTATAATTTTTAAGAGATAAATTTACGATAGGGTTAAGTTTATTTAGTAGAAATTCTTGCTTTTTTGCTTCAAGTTTATTATCAATTTTTTGCGTGGGAATTAAATCTTCTGAAATAAAGTCCAACACATAGGGTTTTTTAGGGTTGATTATTTCTTGAATTTCTAAGTTCAATAATTCGTTAGGAGAAAGTTCTATATTGTTTCCTTCAACTGATTTACCATTTTCAAAACCATCGGCGATATCATTTTCAATGGCACTTACTTTACTGAAAGAAATGATTAAAATAAAAGCTACGATAATAAATACTACTTTTCCACCCACCATCTTTTTTGTCACTTTATAATTATTAGTATATCTTTAAATTAAGATTTGATAAAGCTTCTAGTCCATTCTGGTTGTTTTGAATTTTCTCCTTTTTGCAAGATTTCTCTCCACTTTTCATCGATTAGTCTATCAGCCATAGGATGTTTAAATTCATAATAACTCATAACTGGACCAGTACCCAATAATATCTTACCATCAGGCAGTTTATACGCAACTACGATTAATTTAACATAACCAGTACCTTCTTCTAGCACTTGTTTTGTGTTCTGGTCTGTATGCACATCTGCTATTAGGATTGTTTTTGTACCCTGATCACCAATTCCTAAAGTGGCTTTCTCCAATTTATCACCAAAACTTCCAATGAAACTATAATCATCGTCTGTAAGTTCTTTATTTTCCAATTCTTTAATTGAGATTTCTAATACTCCTTCTAAGATTCTTTGCAAACTCTCGAATCTTGACAATGCTTTATTGTTCATAACTCCCATTTCACTTAAACCTTGCTTAGTCATTTTAGTTAAAGCCAAAAGTCTAGAATAGAATTCAGGAACTGGTTCGATATAACCTGGATATGGTGGAGGACCACTAATAGTCCCAGCTGTATAACTTTGCTTAGCATACAATATTGTATCATGCCTTAATTCTGTCCAAGAAGATAAAACTGCGTTTAACTCTTTATCTTGCCATGCCTTAGTTTGCATAAATGTAGGATAACCTTCTCCAAATTCTTGCAGTAAAGATTTTAAAGAATAAAGCCAGCCCCAATAGAGATTTTCATTCCAATCGTCTTCACTAAAGGGGTCAAATAAATTCTTTAATTCGTTGAATTTCTTGTCATAATTCTTATATTTATTATTTTGGGTTTCAGTCAATATGTCATAAGCACGCTTAGAGCCTAATAATGCAGCAACATCTAATCCTAGTGGAAAACATCTTACTAGTCCAGCTGCACTGCATGAAGTAAATGGTTTCCCTTGCCCCTCAAAATTACTAACGGTAGGAAACACCAGGTTTTGTAGCATATAAGAATCAGGTATGAACCTTTGTCCAAAAATCCTGAATCCTTTGCTTTTATCAAGGCATTGGTTTAATTTATCGTCTGTAAATGGTGGCGATATAGTACACTCTCCTGTTCCTCCATAAATTTGTGGCATACGTAAGGTTGCAAGTTCACCTTTTAAACTCAAAAGCTTTGTATCATCATTAAAATCTTGTATATCAAATGATGTTCCAAATACCTTTTTAATAGAGTCTCTATATTCGTAAAAGGTCAAATCATCTGCTAGTCCAACATAAAATGATGTAACTGAATATACCCTATCCCAAATATCTCTTATATTCTTATTTTCAACCTTAAGGCTATCTAACATAGCAGTAATTAAAGATGCCTGAAGCATCTGAATTTTTGCATCTTTTTTTGACACAAAGGCTTCGCCATTTGGACCAAAAGAATCAGAACCCTTCAAAAGAAGGCTTATTCTTCCATACCACATCATTGCCTTAAAATACTGTTTTAATTTTTCACTTCTAGTGTAATGCCCACGAGGCAGGTACTGTGAATAATCTTCTTTATAAACAAAAATTGGGCTATCACTAAAATCGCTATGTGCTTCAATTAAGCTTAATTCAGATTCTACTTTATCTTTCACTAAATTTGGAACTTCAAAATTATTATCGAGCAACTTAAGTCCAACTGAGAAAAACGCAGCATTTCTTTTTGCTGCTTCTTGTAAATCGCCTGACATGGACCGGTATTGAGTTAATGATTCATTTAGCATTACTCTACTTAAAGTTTCTAAATCACTGTAAAATTCTCTTTCTTCTATATCTTTTAGAGTTTCATCAAATTGTATGTGATAAAGATGAAGAAGCGTATCAGAAGTTATAAAAATTGGAATATCTTGTTTCTTTAAGTTTTTATACACATTTACCATGTCCTCTTCCTGACCATAGTTAATCACTACGAAACCATTAGTTTTCAATAAGTCTTCAGAGTTTGATAAACTTAATTTATTAGATACAGAGTCATAATTTTTTATTTCAGACAGATTCAATGGCAAACTATATTGTGGAACTGACGCTTTGTAATCCAGAAGTTCTTTTTTGTAATATGATGAAATTTGCGGAGAAGTAGTTTCAGAAAGACTTACTTTCAAACTCAACACTTTTTGTTGAGTTTTATTCTCAATAGTTTGATTTAATTTTGAAGTCTCATTTAAATTGATTATTGGTTTTGTGATGCTATCATTTTTTACTGCAGTATCTAC
This sequence comes from uncultured Methanosarcinales archaeon, assembly GCA_964607225.1. Taxonomy (GTDB): domain Archaea; phylum Nanobdellota; class Nanobdellia; order Woesearchaeales; family GW2011-AR4. Next base: position 12,940 of record CAZSIU010000007.1, read on the forward strand.
TTTTTGTTCACAACCAATTATTAAAATAACAAATATAAGCAGTCCAAATAAAACGTTCTTGTTACTTACCAACTTACACCCCCTTAAAATTAAGATTGACTTTAGACTTATTTAAAGCTTTCTAAAGACTTTTATTCATGCAGATTTAATTCCCTTTTTCTCTTTTCCATATCAAAATCAAACTTGCCAAACCTGTTAATATGTGACGTAATAAGCGGTGTTATAAACTTTATGTCGTCTTCGTTAATGTCTTCGCCTTTTTCTTTTAAATATTCCACTGCATCACTTATTTTCCTTGCATTCCAGTACGCAGCTATGTTGCATACAAGCTCAAGAGCAGTTGTCGATTCTTTCTGCTCCATTATATCATTGGTTCTCAACTCACCGCTTTGACCAAAGTACATGAATTTCTGAAAGTTGTGCCACATCTCAGATTTGTTGCAGGCAAGCTGAACCATTCGCCTTAATTCTTTGCTGCTTGCATATTCAAAAATATAGACAGTTCTCGCTGCTTTTCCAAGCTCTCTGAATCCGTCATAAATCCTGTTTGCTTTTCTATAAGATGTAAGTTTCTTAAGTATCAAAGAAGATCTCACCAAGCCATACCTTATTGACGCGCATAGCCTTAGCATTTGATCAAGTGCAACATAAATCTTAGACCAGTCGATTTTACCGTCGATAATCTCTTCTATCGAGTTATAATCAGAGGATGCATCTGGCTTATAGAGTTCATATTGTGAGATGTTCTTCATGCGTGGCATAAGTTTAATTCCAAGCAGAGTGCAAAATCCAAACATTAATTCTGTCTGGCCGTGCGTATCAGCATGAAGCTTATTTGGCTTAATCTCTATTTTATTATCCACGTTAAAAATAGGATCAAGAATAAATTGGGCCTCATAGACTCCGCAGTCTATAAGTTGAGAGTAAATTGCAATGTACATATCGCTGACATGTGTATAAAGCATTCCACCCGTGCTGTGGTATTTGGCATTCCAGCTTGCCAGCAGGTTTTTGCTGGAAATTGTGATTTGCCTTCCATCGGCGCTCACTGATGTGGCATCTCCCCAGATTTTAGCCATTCTAAGCTGCATAAATAAATTTACTATCTGATTGTTCGCGTTTCTCAAATTTCTCTCGCTGAGATAGGCATTTCTTGCATTTATGATTTGCATCTCCCCAAACTTTGTGCTCTTTGACGTCTGGGCAGGGCCCAGATTGCATCCTAGAGAATGCAAAGCTCCCAATAATCTTTCATTTGATGTCTGCGAAATATTCTTTATCCAACCGCCCATGTGCCTGAAATTGCTGCAGAAATTCGTCTGCAACTGAACATCAATAAGCATATCTGTAAGATTGACATCTCCAATGTAGTCGAGAATCTTATATTTTAGCGAAGGAATGTATTTCGGAACATCTGCCCTGTCCAAGGGCGAAATGCGCAGTTTGCCGTCCTTTGTATTTACATACCTGTTTCCCTTTACCCCTTTATTGAACCTTGTTAATGCCTCATCAAGACTTGCATTAAATCTTTGAATTATTTTCCCGTAATCTGAAGGAAGCTTTAATTCCTTTAAAAATTCCGGCTTGATTTTTTCCCAATCTTCATCGCTTAACAAATGCTCCTGCAGAGAACCGTATTCACTGCTTCCCTCAATCCATAAATCCCCGCTTTTCAAAGCTGTTGCTGCTGTCGATATAACATAAATTTCAAAGTATCTCCAGTCAAAATCCTTGTTTTCCGGGAAAATGTATTCATGCCATTTGCTTTCTATGGATTTTTTGAACTCTTCTGTTATCCTTACTTTTGTGTTTTTGTTTTTCCACTTTTTCTTAACAAGTTCCAGCATTTCGAGAAGATGAATGTGCTCTGGCTCGCAACTAAGCTTTGCTACTTTCAAAACTCTTTGGCTGAACTTTCTCAAGCTGGAAAGCTCGCCCAGAAGATACCGGTATGTGTCGGATCTTTCATAAACGTACTGGCTCGTTTCTACTATTACTTTTTCAAACTCTTCTTTCGTCTTGAATGTTATTATTTCCTTGTGCAAAATTTTTGGCTCGTCATAAGATTTTGAAATCTTGTTTGACAAAATATTGTAATCTTTCATATTCTTCTTGGTGTTTTCAGAGTACCTGCCAAGATTTTCCCTGAATTTTTTGTCTGCCTTGTTGTGGATTATCCTTACTTTCTTGATGAGAGTGTGGACTATGTTGTCGAATGTGTCTTTCATGTTCTTGTATATAAAGCAAGAAATTATTGCATGCCTTTTTGAAGATGAAAATCCCCTTAAAATCTTGATGTTGTATTTCTTGCCTTGGTGCGCAAACGATTCAATCTTTTGAACTGAAATGTTTTTCATAATATCTTTACCGATTTCAAATTCTTTTAGCTTGTTATATAGCTTTATCTGGGCATTCAGGGTCACTATTGTCGGCTTTCCCGGGATAAGCTTGAGCAGCGACAATTCAGATTTCCTCTGCTTTTCCAGAAGCGGCTTTACAAGCTCGTTAATCATTGACTTTTGTTTTGATGAAAGCACTTTCTCAAAATGCGTGTAGAATTCCTGATTGGTTGCTTCAAGTGCGTCATTAACAATTGACTCAATATAGCTTATTGCTGGCAACTCCCAATGCTCGTTTCTTATTTTTTGTATGCACCCCTTTATGATATTATTGTGGTCGCTTGTGATTCGGTATTGCTGGAGAAGCCAGTCGTATAACAATTTCTTGCATTCTGCATCAAACAAATTTATGCCGTAATATTTTTTGATTAGCTGTACATGATATTTTTTAACGGATGCAAGCTTATTGTATCTTTTAACCGTATCTGGCTCAAGACTTAATTGAACTGCAAGAAGAGTCACTATACTTATGGGAACTTTATTCAAATCTGTCACAAAATAACCTAGAAAACTGAAAGTTTTCATCAGAACTGCAAAGCCAAGTCTATTGTGTTTTTCTCTCACATTGATGAAATCTTTTTCTTCTTTGCTTAGCCTAAATCTTTGCTCAAGAAGTTCTTGGCTCAAGTCTGAGAAGTCAGGATAGCTGTAGTTTTTAGCAATGTTTATATTCATCTTTTACCACCCCCTTTAGAACGGGGGTAGGTAAAAATATATAATACTTGCTTTTATTAGACAAAAAGTCTTGATAATCGTTACTGAATAAAAAATGCTAGAAATCTCAGATAACGCCTATTTTAACTTTATTTATAAGAAATAAGCTTTAAATAGCTTTATTTTATTTATAATAAGAAGAATTTTGGTGTTTAATTATAAACAAAGCTGTGTTTATCCTTTAAAATCATATTTTTTTAGAAGTTATTGAACTTTTTTGTTAGAAGATCGTTACTATACCTTCAAGATAAGGAGCAACTTCAGGATGCTCTTGATTAAGATGTTTCCATCTTTCATCAGACAGATGAATTTTCCTGCCAGATTTATCTTCAATCTCGAAAATCCACGCCATAAGACATATCAATCGACATCATTAATATAAATAACTATCGTGTGCAAGAAATCGAGAAAAAGTACGCTTTGGGATTACGTTTTCAAAATGTCTGGTGCCGTAGAACTCTTATTAAACCAAACCTAAGCCTGTGGCTGCTCTGGTTTTTGATTCATTTTTTGTTTTAGGCTTATTATCTGAATTAACTTCAGAGCGTTTATCTCCTGCTTTAATTCCTCAATCTCGTCTTTTAGCTCATAAATTAATTCATAGTTGTGTTGGATATTGTCAGCGTTTTCAGAAACAATAGAAGGCAATTCCG
>CAZSIU010000008.1:0-14605 GCA_964607225.1 uncultured Methanosarcinales archaeon
CAATAACAAATACGTCAACAATAAAATCCGTCAAAAAAGAATAAAGTGCAACAGTGGCATGCGAGTGAGCGGGTAGCTGGCGAGTGAGTCTCTCACGAGCCTCACAACTCACTGAACTCGCTCACATGTAGATGATGGTTGTTATTTTTTGAATAATTTAATGGCATAGATAATTTATTGCGTTGTGTAAGAAAAGAGAATAATAGCAAAATTAATCATGCTTACACTATAGAGAACTTTGAAAAATTCATTATTTTCACCATTTTCATTCAAAGTTCTCTTAGAGAATTTTGACAAAATTGATATATTTCAAAATTCTCTATAAAAAATAATACTAAACCAGTAATGAAAAATTAAAACCATAAAATGAAAGCAGGTACTTTAAATACACTCTTTCAGAGAATTGCAAAAGCATTTCCTGGACTAAAGGTAAGATTAAAGCAGGCAGGAATGGAGGACAAGCCTGAAGACTTTATCAAGAAAACATTTCTTTCTGCTTTTTACATGACAACTGGGCTTGTTGTTGCATTATTCTTGATACTTGCAAAACTGAATGTTCTTAAGGGCTTTTTATTTTTGATTATCCCAGTGATATTCATTGTAATGTTTTTCTATATGTTCAGGCTGCCTGATGTTAGAATAGCAAGAAAAGAAAAAGAAATAAGCAAAGAAATTGTGTTTGCAGGAAGGTTCATAATAATTGAGCTGGAGTCTGGAGTGCCTTTGTACAATGCAATGGTTAATGTCTCAAAAAATTATGAAGTAATAGGAAGGTACTTCAAGGAGCTAATAGACAAGGTTGACTTAGGGACAAGCATGGAAGATGCATTGAATGAGGCAGTTGAGTTTATACCCTCAAATGACTTCAGAAAGATACTATGGCAAATAATAAATTCAATAAGGACAGGCTCTGATATTGCAAAATCACTCTACTCTGTTATGGAGCAGATAACAAAGGACCAAATTACAGAAGTAAACAAATACGGTAAAAAGCTCAACCCATTGGCAATGTTCTACATGATAATTGCTGTTATTCTGCCTTCCCTTGGCATGACGATGCTTATAATATTGTCGTCTTTTATAAAATTTGAGCTAAGCCTTACAATTTTGCTTGCACTTGCAGGCTTTCTAGGCTTTGTGCAGTTTATGTTTATAGCAATGGTAAAGTTTTCTAGACCAGCAATTGAGTTTTGAACATGTTTCGCATAAATATTTTCAAGAAAAAGACTGATGTAACTCAGCCAGAGAGAAGAATTGAGTTCTTTAAAAAAAGGTTTAAGAAAGCACAAAAAAAGAAAATAACAGCTCAAGAGAGAAAGCAAAGGATAAAAGCTTACCTTGAAAGAGCAGGACTTGAAATAAATCAGCAAAAACTATTCAAGATATTTTTTAATATAGCAATTGTAATAAATCTTGTAATATCTGCTTGGCTAATTTACTATTTCTCTGTGAGTTATGGCATCACATGGGGCACAGTATTTGCAACTATGGTTGTGCTTTGGGTTTTTATCTTTGTGATTTTGATATTTGCAATGTGGATAATGTTTTATTTAGCTGTAGACTTGAAGATTTTCAAAAGAAAGGTTGACATAGAAGAAGTGCTGCCTGATTTTTTGCAGTTAACTGCATCTAACATAAATGCTGGCATGACAATTGACAGGGCTTTATGGTTTGCTGTAAGGCCAAGATTTGGCGTTTTGGCAAAAGAAATTGAGATGATTGCAAAGAAAACAATGAGCGGTGAGGATTTAAAAACAGCGCTGGAAATGTTTGCCTCACGCTACGATTCTGCTGTTTTAAAAAGGTCGATAAGCATGCTCAATGAAGGCGTAGAGGCAGGAGGCAAAATTGGGGATTTGCTAAATAGAATAGCTGCAAACATACAAGAGCAAAAAGCAATGCTTAAGGAGATGTCGGCAAATGTCACAACTTATGTTATATTCATAACATTTGCAACGATTGTAGCTGCTCCGTTCTTGTTCGCTTTGTCCGGAGTTTTAATAGAGGTTGTGCAGAATCTTGGCTCTGCCTTAGGAGGCACAAGCAGCGCAGCTTCAACTGCTGGCATTGCATTAACATTTTCAGGAACTGGTGTTACTCAATCTGACTTTAGGATTTTTGCAATCGTGTCTTTGATAACCACATCATTTTTTTCAGCAATGATGGTTTCAACCATTAAAAAAGGCAATGTAAAGTCTGGAGTAAAATACATTCCAATTTTCATCTTTGTATCTTTAACGCTTTACTTTATTGCACAAGGTACTGCTTCAAAATTGCTTGGGTTTTTTATTTAATGGTTTATGAAAAGATTTAAATATTAGTTATTCAATTTGCATTTAATACAAAAAATGATTTTAAAAAGAGGTGAAGTTAATGAGGATTTCTGCTAAGTCTACCTGCTTGCGAGAACGACGAGCAAGCTCGCGTTCAGGTCAAGCTGCAATGGAGTTCTTAATGACTTATGGATGGGCTATACTTGTTGTTCTTGCTGCAATTGCTGCTCTTGCTTACTTTGGTGTTTTAAGCCCAGAAAAATTATTGGGAGAAAAGTGCATACTTGAGCCAGGCTTGGCTTGTGTTAGCCACAAGGTTGAGCCTGCCAAAGTGACTCTTGTACTTGGGCAAAACAAAGGCAGAACAATAATTGTCGACAGCATTACTGTAGGAGGCTGCAGCGGTACTTTTAGCGAGACTATGCTCAGCGGAACAGACCACACCTTTGTTGTTGGAGGCACATGCAATAACGGGCTTCAAAAGGAAGCCTTCAAAGGCGACATCACAATCGGTTATACAGAAAAAGATACAAACATTACAAAAACAGCATTTGGCAATTTGAATACAAAAATTGAATAAATAGAGGTGAAAATTATTATGAATAATCGAAAGTCACAAGCAGCATTAGAATTTTTAATGACTTATGGGTGGGCTATACTTGTTGTTCTAGTTGCAGTTGGAGCTCTTGCTTACTTTGGAGTTTTAAGCCCAGACAAGTTTCTTCCAGCAAAATGCACATTGCAAAGTGGAATTGCTTGTATAGACCACAAAGCAACTCCTACTCAAGTTCAGGTTGTAATACAAAATTCATTGGGTTATGATCTATCCTCAATAACAGTAAAGGCTGGCAGCTGTGGGACATCCAGCAGTCCAGCAACATTAGCAAATGGAGAAAAAGGAACTTACACAATTACTTGCAGCCCAGCATTAACTGGCTCAAAATATAATGCACAAGTAAACATTTCTTACACTATAACAGACACTGGCTTAAGCCACAATAACGTAGGACAAATAACAACAAGGATAGAGTAAAGATAAATTTTATTATTTCTTTTTTATATTAATGAATTGTAAAGTAAATGTTAAGATATATACTTATTTTGATATATTAAATATCGCTTAGTAATAGAATTATTTTTCTTTAAATTCAGGATAAACTCCCATAATCTTAATTAAAATTTCGGCACATAAAGGTATTATAAAAAAGAATAAACCGAAATGCCGATTATTTGAGACAAAATTAGAGATAGAGTTTAATATGTTTTGTATAGTTCCACTATAAGCTTTGATTGATATTTGGGTTTGCCCACTTAAAAATAAAACTTGAAACAAAATAATGATAAAAAATGACATAAATGTAGTTAAAAATATTTCAAAAAGGTAAGACCTATATTCATTTTTTAAATCTGTTCTACTTTTAATTTCTAGTACTGGCAATTTATCTAGTTTATTAATAAGTGGAATTTTTGAGCTGTAAAGTAAACATTAGGTTTATAACTTATTTTTAATATGAACAGAAACAAAAATTCTTATAAGTAATATGTATAAATTTAATTTAAATGAAATGCTATTTTTTATCTTTTGTTAGAAATAATCCTATTTCAGAAATGAATGTGATTATTATGACTGAAGTTAGGTATGCTATGACTATCTTAAGAAAATTCCAGATTTGAACGTAAATTTCGTATAAAGTTTTATTGAGTTCTGGAAAATGTATCCTTGTAAATTCTGGTACAAATATGGCTTTAAAAGACATTATCATTATAGAAAGGAAAAATGAAGCAAAAAAAATTTCAAATAAAAAAGAATAATATTCAGTCTTTACTTCTTTACTATCTTTATAAACCAAACTTTCAATTTTTTTTATAAGAGGAATTTTTTTCAGTAACCACCTTTTATTCATTAGAATAGACCATCTCATACTTACTAATATAAAAAGAGTACTTAAGAAGTAAAGAAAAAATGTACTACTCCCATATATTGATTTGATAATTATATCACTCCCTATATTTGAAGTCTGATAAAAGATAACTGCCAAAGAAAATCCAAATAAGATATAAGTAAGACCTATGTTGCTTAAATTTTTCCAAAACCTCATTTTCTTATCAAAATTCAAAAAAACATTGAGGTACTTAACTAACGCACGAGGCACTAACGTAAAAGATATTAAGAAAATAGAAAAAAATGCAATACCCCCAATAACTTTATACCAATCGACCATTATAAGTCAATAAAAATTTAACCTGCTGACTGAATAAGTTTGTAATACCAAAGAAAAGATAAAGACGCAAAACAAATAAGTGAATATAAAAATAATTGTTGAGTAAAAAGAACAATACTACTCCCTCCTACTAACCAAAGGAAAGCAGTATAGATAATGTTAAGAAATTCCATTTTACTCCTCTTTCTTCTTCTGCCACATGTAATAACCAACTGCTGCTACAATTATAATTATCGCAACAACAATCCAAGCAATTGTTGTTCTGCTAACTGGTTTTTTCTCCATGAATTCTGGTGCTGTTGGCTCTGTTGGAGTTACTGGAACTTCTGGTGGTACTTCTGGTGGTACTTCTGGTGCTGTTGGCTCTGTTGGAGTTACTGGAACTTCTGGTGGAGCTGCTTCTTTGCTTCCAATGGCAAATGTGCTAAATCCAGGTGTTAAAGCTTGATACAATACATTGTTTGCATCAGCTCCTGTCTTTGTTGTTGGCAATCCATTCCATTTATTATCGCTGTATCTGTACAGCACAACATCATCTTCTCCAACATTATTGCTTGTTAGCCATGACTTTGGCACTCTAAAGTTAATTGTAATCTTTGAAGCATCTAAATCTGCTATATTGCTTTTTCTTATTTGCAAGTATTGATATACTTTTGCTGCTGCTGCTGTTGATAATGGATTTGAGGTTAAGCTTTCAACAGTTATTGACGGATTTGTAACTGCATTCTTAACATCAACTATAACTCCTGTTACAGCTATCTTTTCATTATTGACTGTTAAAACTCCACTTGAACCACTTGCTAAGCTATCCCATTGCCTTGCTGCTGATGCCTCAACATTGCTTGGAGCTGCTGCTCCTCCACCTCCTCCACCAGCTGCTGTTGCGGCTGCTGCAGCTGCTGCAGCTGCTGCGCTTGTTGTAAAGCTGAACACAGTAGTATTTTGTTTGCAGTTTCCAGCAAAGTCGCAAACTGTTACATTATAAAAATAAGTTGTGCTTGCAGTCAAGCCAGTTATTGAAACACTTTGTGTTGCATTAAAGTCTGTCTGCATTGACGGGCCTGAAGTCAAGGACGTGTTTGTAGTTCCGTAAAATACAGTTGCATTTACAGTTTCATTTACTGAAGATATTGTGATTGTGGCGCTTGTTTCGCTTGGACTAGAGCTTATGGCACCGCTATTTGGTGCTGTTTCATCTGACATATTTACATAGTAGACAAGTGTAGCAATATTGCCTGCGTTATCAGTAGCATTAAAGGTCAAATTGTAAACTCTATTTACATTTTTGAACCTTTCTGTTGAGCCGATGCAAGTTGGGGTTGTGCCGCTGACCAATGTCATGCTTTTATCAGTTGCTTTACCGTCTGAGCTATTTACTGAATAGGTGCAGCTTTCTGTATCGGTACTAACTGTGATGTTCGGAACAAACATGCTTACATTTTGTTGAGTTGTAAGTGGCACATTAACTGTTATTGTAGGCGCAGTTGTATCATTTACTCCTACAGTAATGCTGAAGTGAGGTACAAATACCAAAGTTCTTCCACCGCTTGTGTAATTCCAGCATGGTGTTGTTGTTATTCTTGTGAATGCCGCAGTACACTTGCTTATGTTTTTCCTTGTTGTTAAAACATCTTCATTCTCAATCCACCAGAATTCCTTAGCTGTTGCTTCAGGTCCTGAGATATTAAATGGCATTAAAACAATCCCAAAATATGAGTTATTGTCAGGCAAAAAGTGTTCTATTGAATTGTTGTTAAAGAATGCTCCTGGTAACAATATAGTATTAGTCCAGTTATTTTGAATGCCTGCTATTATCGTAGATTCATTAATAAACACGGTGAAGTTCATTCTATCCCAGTTAGCAGCAGAGCCGTTTAATTCTGTTATGGTTACATTAAAAGTATTGGTTCCGGATGATGCGTTTAGAGTTAAAACAATCTCAAAAGTGCCATCAGAATCCATTTCGCTGAAATTCTCTGCATAATCCCCTCCACTGCCTTTTTTCTTGATAGTTATATTAGTCTGGACTCCTGTGGTGTCATTTATATATTCACTCAAAGTTCTGTTTATTGCATCGGCTTTTATTCCAGCTATCTGCACTATTGTTATTTCACTGCTGTTTACTGTATTATTTTGAACAGTCCCAAAAGCGTCGCTGGCTGTAAACTTAATAGTGTGTGTACCTGCAGTAAAGTTCAGGCTTCTTGTTATAGTAACGTTTCCTGCATAAGCCCCCATACCAGTGCTACTATTGCTACTATTCAACACAACAAAGTCTCCTCCATCCAGGAAGTATCCAAACCTTGAGATTCTTTGAGTCCCATCTTTTGCAGATAAGTTAAAGCTGAAATTGCCATTCGCAGTTTGCCCATTGCTTATATTTACTGCTAGTGAAGGCGCTTTAGAATCCACAAAGAACTGGAATAAATTTGTAACTGAATTGCCAGCTTCATCAGCTACTGTTACTGTCACTGTTCGGTTTGCTTCTGTACCTGCAACACCAGAACATAAAGTTGTATTGAACGGGTATATGAATGTAAGGTTTGCAGCTGTAAATTCTCCACTTGCTTTTGAAATAATTTGAGTAGATGAAGAACAACTGGATGTCCAGCTAAAGTTCCTCATTTTTCCTGTAGCGCCGTTTGTTGCTGTAAAGTTAATGCCTGTATTTGCAGTTACGTTAGATTGATTTACTGCTGCAAAGCCATTTTCTAAACTGCTTAAGGTAATTGTAGGTGTTCCTGTCTGAATTGTAAAGTTTTGGAAGAACCTGATCTGATTGGCCCAATTATCAATAGCAGTTATTTCGACAGCATGGGTGCCATTCGGTAAAGGACAGCTTCCAGGAGAATCTTTAACGGTAAAAGTACCATTCCTATGGAATTCATTTACCTCGTCTGTCCCGCCTGCCGTTAAACTGTAATGTGCTGATTTAGCACAACTATCTTCTCCTCCATCAACAAGCGGTAAAGTAGCAACTCCATTGATAACAATACTGACATTTATGCTGGTCAAATAGCTTCCATCCTTTACATCCCAGCTTATAGTTGGTGTTGTATCGCTTATATTGGTTAAATTTAGCTGCAAAGTTCCATTTGGTATTGTTATTAATGGAACAGTTGTATCATTAATCTGTATTGTAAAATTCTTAACAGGAGAAGAGCTGTAAATTCCTGTACCATTAATATTTCCTAAAGTATCATTTGCTATTATTCTAAAGCTGATGTTTTTTCCTTCAAATTCGTTATGCCCTGCTGGTACTGGGAATGAGAAGTTTGTCCAGCTTGAATTATCATATGCTTTATATCCTGCAGGTGACTCATTTAATGTCCTCCACGCTGGTCCAGCAGTTACGTTATAAAATTGCAACAAGCCCCTAAATGGCTGGGTTAAATTATCAGTCCAGTTTGCAACTCCAAATATAGTGCCTCCTTGGTCTAGGCTTAAAGTATTTCCTGTTGTTCCAAATTCTGTTGCATTAATGCCTGGAACTATAGTATTAAATGCAGAAGAGTTGGTAAAGTTATAATAATTAAATTTTGGAGGTATAGTATCAACTGTAAAGTATACGTAATTAGATGTTGTATTCATGGCATTGCTGTTATTGCTTGTGTCCCTGCCTGTGACGTTTATTGTATAGGTTCCATTTGAAAAGGAATAAGTTGCATTACACCATATATGGGTTACGTTCTCTGGGCTTTGGGTTGCATTGGCAGTTCTATCACATGATAGCCTAGTATCAATGCTGTTTGTGAAATTGAAGAAGGCTACTACAGTGCCGCCTAGTGTTATAGTAAGGTTGATTGAATTATTCATTGTTAAGTTAAGCCCTGATGACTCGGTATCATCAACAGTGAAGTTTATTAGTTGGGTTGCTGTTGAACTGTTAATCCTGTAATTCTCGCTACTTGCCACAGGCGCTATAAATGAAGCATTTGGTGGTCCGCGGTCTTCTCCTCCTAAGCCTCCTGAGAATTTATCAACAAATAGGTATGTAAATCCTGACCTTAAGGTTATGGTATTGATTACTCCCGATTCAAGCCAGCAAGCATCAAATGGCGGGATAACAATACTTTGATTCCATATGTCAAAGACTGATGCATTACATTGGCCTATTGAATGGCAGTTTGGAGCAGACATTGTTGTGCCATTGCAGTACATCTTCTTTGAATAGCCAACTCCACCAATCTGTATCATTCCATATAAGTAACTTACTTCGCTTGGTATAAAGCTTCCTATATCAGCCCATACCATATTTGGATTGTATCCCTTTCCTAATTGTTGCCTAACCTCAGTAGTTGGAGTGCTATTAACCCTTGAATTGCTTGCATTTGCAAATTGGCTTTCATCAATACTGCCTCCAACAATATGCACAATAGTGTTAGCAGAGAAGTTAAATATAAAAGTGAAATTTTTGTGAGTCAGGCCGCCAACAGACACACCAGTTATGGGGTTCATAAACGTGCCATCTGGTATTTCTGAGCCGTTGCCAAGAGTTATGTTCAAGCCTCCAAATGAAAGTCCAGTAATGCCTTGCTGCATTAATGAAAATATATTCTCAATTTGGGTTATATTCACGCCTTTTATGATGAAATCAAGACGTTGGCTGCAAGTTTGTCTTGCTAATGAGTCATTTGCGCAGAAAAACACGCTATGAGTGCCTGGGCTTGTAAAGCTGCTGTTAAAGTCAAATATGCCAGAGACGTTGAAATAGAACTGGCGCCTATCAGCTGCTATAACTGTGCCTGCAGTCATAGAACGATTCATGCTTTCATTTACACCAGCTGTATTTACAGAGCCATCAGAAAGTATACCTTCTCGACTATTCAAAATTAAAAATACATTAAAAGTGGAATTGTCTGTGACATTAATATAAAATGCAGCTGTTGCATAAGAAGTTATATTGTGCTCTGTCGCATCAATAAAATTCCCTATTGGCGTATCTGCAGTCAATGTAGGCGCTTTGGTGTCAAGGAAAAATGTATTATTCTTCGATGTTGGGAATGTTAACGTGCCTGCTGCAATACAACCAACGCTCCAAGTGAAGTTGCCATCCGAACCACCGGTAAGGGTATAGTTTATGTAGCTTATGGATTGATTAACAATATTATCATCAGCGCCGCTATTATCGGTGTCATTTGACTTAACCAGCACCCATGTTCCTGTACTATTTGTCCAGAGTGAGCAATTAACAATAATTTCATTAATCAAACTCATTGTAACATTAAAAGTAAAATTAAGATTTCTTGAACCATTGTATGTTAAATTACCAGGAGCAAAAAGCTTGATTGTTACTGCTTCTGCTGATATAACCATAAAAATAAAAATCAAAACCATAGAAAACAACAGCATTACATTTACTTTACCGTCTCGAGAATTAAGCAAACCACCAAAACCCTCTTTTTCCATTTAATAACTCCTCTTTTGATATAATGAAGGAAATAATCGCTGATTACTCCCCTGAATCATTATTTTAAGCGCTAAAAACTATTTAATAATTATAAAACTATTTATTAATTATTTTTGTTTAGTTAGCTTATAACATATATTTAAATCTTTTGATTTTTTGTATATAGTTTATATGTTTAAACTTTAAAAAATTTAAAATTAAAAATAACCAAACCCCCTAATTAAAATCAAAAATATGATTATATTTAAACTTTTCGTTAAAAGGTATATTTTGTAATAGATATTTTTGAATAAATAGTTTTATAAAAATTGACTTATTGAATTTCAAAATGTTAATTATAAATGTAACAAAAAGCAATATTATTAAAAAAAATGCTAAAATTTGTAATACAAGTTTATCAAAATTTATTGGTTTAATGTTTTCGATTGAACAAGATAAACCTTTGATTTTCAAATTTAAAAAAGAAAAAAATATTTTATTGCATATGTTTTTTGTATTTTATCCTATTGATGTATTATTCCTCGACAAGGATAAGATTGTTGTTGACAAAAAAGAGAACTTCAAGCCGTTTACATTCTATAAATCAAGGAAAAAATCAATATATGCTATTGAATTAAAAAATGGGGTTATAAAAAGAACCAAAACAAAAATAGGAGATAAAATAGAATTTTAAAATAGCATAATTAAAATCTTACCCTTAACTTGAATAAAAAAGAAATAAAAAAAGCTGATAAGTAAATCAAAATTGCATTTAATAAAAAGGTAAATGGATTAAATAAAAAATTCTCAAATTGCACGAAGTAATTGCCTAGAAATAAAGTCTTTATATGTCCATAAGCACTTTCAACATCGCCAGTTATCAAGTAAGAAAAAGGAAGTCCAAAGGCTTTATAGCAAAAAATAAAAATAAAACCGCCTGCTGCACATACTTCTTCCTTTACAAAATAAAAAGAAATACCTAGCAACATCATCGATATAATTAAAGCATTGGGCTTAAATAAATTTTTAATATTCACAAAAAATAGAAAAAACCAGCATATTTTAAATTTATTGACAAATAACAATAATCTTTAAATAACTAACAGAAATTCTTACTTTTTACGGGGACGTAGTATAAAGGATTTACAATAATACAATAAGTCCGTACATCCTGGCTATTATAGCCGGCTCCAGTTATTGGAGATATGAGCTTTAAGCGATGATAAGAAGAAACCGGCTGATCTTAGCAAAACTAAGAGCCGAAATCAGAGTTCAAATCTCTGCGTCCCCATTTATTTTTTCTTTTTCTTATCTATACCTTTCAGCAACTTAAACAATGGCCTATAGAATTCAATTAAAAAAACAATAAATAAAGAAATCAAAATTCCTGCAATAAAATACAAATAATAAATTTTTAAAAAACTTTTTGAAACTGGAAAATTAAATTGATAGATTAAAAAAAACAATAATAAAACAATAACAATCAAAATAATCAAAAATAAAGTCAATAAATTATATTTTTTTGTTTCTTTGATAAATTTAGCTTTTTCTAATTGTTTTATTTGTTTCTTTAATTGCCTTGCTTTTCTTGCTGCTTCTAAAGCCTTTAATCTCGCTTGCCTAATTTTATAATTCTTATATGAAGTTTTTATTTTGCTTAATATTTGTCGTCTAAAAATAAATAAAATAACTCCAATAAATAAAATAACGTAAAAATAATATTGATAAAATACAAAAAATGATTTTGTTTCTTTTAAAAATTGTTTTTTAGTTAAAACAATATCAATATTTTTTGGATAAGCAATATCCTCAAATTTAACATTTATTTTTATTGGGTAATTGCCTTCTTTAACATCAGCATCAGGGTTTATGTTTAAATTAATATTGCCAATTTGCTCTGGGTTTACAGTCAGTTTTTTAGGCTCTATAGAAATCCAGTCTGGAGCTTCCAAGCTAATCTCGTAATTTGCCTCCTTTACGCCGCTATTCCTTATTTTTATTGGAATATAAACATTTAAGTAGTCATTCTTTATTTTTGCGTCTGCTATGACATCTGCTTTGTAGCAATCATATTTTGGCACAACATCTATGCTAAGCTTTTTTTCTGATTTTAGAGAAGGTAAATTTTTTACTACAGCGTTAACAAAAATGCTAAATGTCCCTTTTGCATTTGCAGGAACATCAGCGCTTAATTCAAAACTTTCTCTATCATTTGAAGGAATAGAAAACTCATTTTCATCAACATTAACCCAATTTGGACCTTTAACACTTAACTCAATATCACTTTGTTGCTTGCCATCATTTATTATTTCACCAACATACTGCTTCTCTATTCCACCGCAAACTTTATCCTCTTCAGTCTCGAGCTCTAAATTTAACGAATAGCATTTTTCAACATTTATATCAATGCTTAAATCTTTTTTAACATTTCCAACAGAAGATAATGCACTAACTTTAACATTATATCGTCCATTTGTATCTTGTCCAGGATTTAGCTCTAAAAATACAGCACCACTCTGCTTTTTAGGCAATGAAAATTCCTTGACATTTAAGCTAATCCAGCTAGCACCAGCTGCTTGTAGAGAGTATGTATTATCAACATCTGCTTTATTTACAAGTAGTACAGGTATTGATTTTTTCTCATTTTCGCAAATATTATAACTTCCATTATAAAACTCAAACTCAATTTTTTCTTGTCTTTCCTTTAGCTCATAAAATTTTCCAGAGAATAAAGAGTAATCCTGAGCATAAACTAAACTAATTAAAAAAAGAAATACAAAAAACACCAGTGCTTTTTTAATTTGACTCATGAAAATTAATAATAGGCTTCTAATTCTTCTTGCTCTTCACTTTCTTTGCTATTGCCAATGTATTTCTTGAAACCAAAAAAGAAGCCTATTGCCACTAGGAAAACAACAAAAGCTATTAAAATTACTTCCAAAGCATTTTTTAACTTTGCAGCTAAAATCCCTTTTCCAGCAACGCTAACAACATTTCCTTTGAATGGTATCTGCTTTAAAACCTCTTCATTGCTTTTTATTGTTGCTAAAAATATCTGCTCGCCAACTACATCTGCTCTTGTAGATGCATATATATTAATTGTTTTAGAGTCTTTTGGCTCAATAACAAATGTATTAGATTCTGCTAACCTTAGATTAGCCCAGTTTGCTCCGTCAAGCAACAAAGTGTATGTATTTGCACCAGGACCTTCATTTGTTAGTTTAAGCTGATATATAACTTCGCTTCCATCATTTTTAATATCCTGCTTTAATATTGGAATATTAATTACAATCTTATCGTTAACTATCTCAAGTTTTTGCTCGCTTTTCCCAATTATGAAAACTGGTATTTCTTTTACTTCATTATCACCGCCAAATTGAGAGCCTATTTCTGACCTTAAAGTGTAAGTTCCAGTTTGAACATTATCAAGAATTTTAAGTATAAAATCTTCGCTCACTTCAGAAAATTTACTGCTTCTTATCTGGTCGATAAACTTTGTTGCAAAAATTCCAAGCTCTGGAATGCTGACTTTTGCAGTAATTCCTTCAAGAGGCATTACACCACTATTCTTGAAGCTTAATCTTGCAACAAGAGCTTTACCAGCTTCTGCATTACTTTCTGGGCTTAATGCAATGCTGCTTATAACAAATGGGAATTTTTGAGCATTTATCTTCAACCCATATAACTTCTCTTCTGCATCTCCTTCTGCATCAACAATTCTTATCTTAAGCTTAAAGCTGTTTTGCTCAAATTTGCCAATTAAAGGCAGCTCAAGCTTCTTCACAATGTTTTCGTCTTCATTAATATCAAAAGTTGTTGTTGTATCTGCGACAACATCGCCATTTTCAAAAGTCAATATTGCTTCTATCCTAGCATCTTCAACAGTTTCAAGAGCAGTCATTCTTATCCTTAAATCAAGCTCCTTTTTGCTCTCTCCTATTACAACAAAATTGTTTTCGTTCTCTGCAATGATCTTGCTTTCAACTTCAACACTATCAATTGAAACATCAAGCTGCTCTCTTACACCTACCCTTGGACCAGTAAACTTTATTCCGTATGATTTTTGCTCTATACCGCCTTCAACATCAACAACCTTAACTTCAAGCCTAAAGTCTTTTTGCCTTTTTAGTAAATCGATAAGCTTCATATTCAAAGCAACTAAAGTGCTTTGGTTTGTTTTAAGGGAAAAAGTTCCAGAGGAATCAGCAACTGTGTTGCCTGTTTTCAAATCTGTAAGAATTGATTCAATGTGTATATTGCTGACATCTTCTGTTGCTGTAAGGCTGACTTGCAAGTCAATTTCGTCTTCATCTTCCAAAAAATTTGTTCTGCTCTGTGCAAGCGCTTTGCCATTTGCTTTGACTCTGTCTATAGAAACATCGTCCGCATCGCCAAAAACATCGGCATAAGCTATTGTGCTTAATAGAGAGGTAAATATAAGCAAAAATGCCGTTAAAATAAAAAAATTCTTATTCATCATACTACACCCTGCTTACTGGTAGTATACAGCCCTTTTTAAAGTTTTCGTTATTGGAGAGTAGATACAAATTTTTGCTTTTTGGGCATTATTTATATAAATCAGATAAACACACCAAAACTATGATAACTATTGTTGGGGCTGGCCCTGCTGGCTCTTATCTTGGTTATTTGCTTGCAAAGCAAGGAAAAGAAGTAACAATCTTTGAAGAGCATAGCAAAGTTGGCTCTCCAGTTCAATGCAC